>NZ_CP007739.1:2505000-2805000 GCF_000724485.1 Bacillus methanolicus MGA3
TTTAATAATCGTTTTGTTAGTTTCCCTTGTTTTTATGACTCTCGGACTTGCCATTGTCGCTTCTTCCATCGGAGGGGCAAAGAGGGTTGAAACGAGAGAAAGCGATATCCACACAACCTATAATGCAGTGGAAATAATCGAAAAGATGATGACTGAATTTGCAGCCTCTATAGGGACTTTTGAATTAGAGTGGGAAGCAGGCGGTATAGAGAAAAATATTAGTGATTACGAGTATAAATTAGAAGAAATATTAACCAAAAGTATTGAAAAATATGAAAAAAATGATTCTATTGCATGTTTAACGGTGGCAGACATTAGCGGTTCCTCTCCTAAATACGTTAATCCATCATCAAAAAGTTGTTTTGAGTCAATTGGCAAAAACTCAATTATTGATAATTTAGATACATATAATATTGATACTAAAGATGATTTTACAAGAGCTTTTGAAATTGTGCTTGTCACAAAAAATCCAATTGAGTATGAAGGGAAAATTACGCGGACGATTCGGAAAAGGTTCATACTTTCCCCATTGCCAAGTTTTCTTAAATATGCAGTGGGCTCATATTCCGAAGGAGAAGATAAAGGATTGTTCTTAAATGGTTCTGCAAATATTTTTGGTAATGTTTATGCAAACCAAATGTCGATAAATGAAAATGCCAAGTACCAAAAAAAGAATGGGGATTGGGAAGAGCAACCTACACCAATGAGTTCGATCAATGGCGACATTTTTAGCAGTACAGCAACCCTTCTTAGCCTCATGAACAAAGAAAATTTTTATAAAGGAGAAACTCCAAATCTTAAGCATGACAGTCAATTTATAAACATTGACTTCGATCGGACGATGAATGACCAAACGAACAAAATTTTAAAAGCGAGTGAACTTTCCACTGAAAGATATGGAAATGGGACTGATTTTTCAGAACAGTTGAAGGATGAAATTTCCGGCTTATCTGTCTTTTCGGCTTCTAATGATGAAAATGTTGGCGTTCAAAAAGGAGAAACCCAACAAAATCCTCTTTCTGTCACCGGAGAATCGAATGATGAACAAAAAAACAGCTATTTAATCGAAAATACAGAAGAACCAATCCCAGAATATTTTGACGGTGATCTTGTAATCAACAGCAAAAATAATCCAATTAATTTAGAAAAAAATCTGAAGGTAAATGGAGATTTATATATTGTAAGCTATCATGATATCAATTTTCTGGAAAATGTTTATGTCTCAGGGAAGCTTCACATCATCAACCTTGACGGAAACATAACATTTCAGAAAAATATCATATGTGCTGATTCGATTAATATACAATCATACAAAAGCGGCACGGAATCTAAAGGATTAAAAATCATAGGAAAACTCGTTACAGGCGGGGATTTGTATTTAGAGAGTTATAATGATATTGATTTTCTGGATCATGTTTTTATCTCAGGGAAGCTTCACATTATCAACTTTGACGGGAAAATCGCATTCGAGAATAATATCATTTGCGGTGATTCAATTAATATGAAATCATACGCAGACAACAAAAATGATAGAGAATCTAATGGGTTAAAAATTAATGGAGATATTGTTACGGGCAATGATCTTTCTGTAAAGGCATTGAATACTGCCATTGAATTTAACAAAAATATAATTGTCAATGACAATTTAAAAATAACAGGTGATGAATCAGACGATGGACTTGAAGATGATGAGGTTATTTTTGATTCCGTAGTATATGTTGGAGGTAAGGCATTTTTATCAAATGTAAATATCTTAGGAGCGGAAAATAATGAAAAACAGCTTATATTGATGACAAAAGGCGAGCTTGAAATAACGAGAATGAATGAGTTTAATTACTTTCAGGATAAAGATGAAAAAGGAAAACCGTACTTGCCATCTCGCGACGATAGGATAAAACCTCTAAAAGCATTTTTCTATACGGAGGATAAAGCTGTATTGTACGGCGTTGGATCTCTTTTTTACATTAACGGAGGAATATTCGCTAAAGAAAAGCTTGAAATCAACGCTGTACGCGGTGAAGTAAGCAATGGCGGGGATGACTTGACTTTCTCTATTCAAGATGACAAGTTTTCTAGATTTATTGTTGAATACGACAAAGATGTTTTGCTAAAAAAAATTGATGCATTGCCGATCGTCAATCATGTGCAAGTTTTTTCAGATGAATTAATTGTAGAATAAAAGAGGCTGGCTCTTTGATTTGAGCAGCCTCTTTTTGTTTACCATCGTCCGGCGTCTGGGGGCCCGTCGTCTTCATCATCGTTAGAATTTGATATTACTTCAAACAGCGCAGATGCTTGCGGCTGATTGCCATTGTGCTGTTTCTCTGCCGTCGCCGTTATTGTTGAATAGCCGACTTCCTTTCCGATGACGAACCATACTCCATTTTCCTTAACAACTTGCACTTTATTTTCCATTTCAGAAACAACTTGATCAATATTCTTTTGTGTCGCATTGTCAGGATTGAAAATGAGCAAATCTGTCAGCGGGATTTTTTCTCCAAGGCCTATTTTAAAGACAGATTTCTTAAATTTAAGTTCATCCAATGGTATATATGGATTTCTGACTATAATCGGAACAGTTTTTTCGATATTTGATCCGTCTTTTGTTCGCACAACCAGTTCAGTCTCGCCTTCTGTTTTTCCTAAAATCCGATTTGTGTCAGTGAAATCGGCAACTCCTCGGTCCCTAATTTCAAAATCTAAAGTCTGATTCGTTGCATCTTCAGGTTGAATCTTCACCGTAAAGGATGCAGTACTTCCAACATCAATTTCTATAGGGTCCGGTTCAATGGCAACCGATTCAATTCGCTTTTCAATCGTAATTGCTTTTTCAACGATCAAATCTTTGATTGCAAAACCCCCTTCTGCTTTAACTTTTATTTTGTTCACACCCGTTTTTGTCAAAGGTATGGTGTCACCAGGAGAAAATTCAACCCATGGACCCTTTTCGTCTCCATTTTCAATTGAATAGGAATACGTGACTCCTTTTCCTGCAACTAAATTGGTAAGTTTCATATCAATTGGTTCATTAGCAGTATCGCCATTTCCGTACAGCCGACCAGTTTTGTTTCCTCTTAACTCAAAGTCAGGCTTTAAATAAGCATATGCAATATCGTTATCAAAATAAGTGATTTTGATGGTCGTGTTAGCTGAATCATCCTGAAAAACCATCTCTTTGATTGCCTTGTTTTTCAGTCCATAATTATTTGGATATTCAGTTTGCTCTAGTTTTCTCCCGTTTTCATCTAAATTTAACTTCGTGATAATACCTGACGAATCTCCGTCATAAGCATAAGGGTAATCCCTTAATCGTACCTTCATATTAATAACCTGATCAGATGCCGGTATTGTTGTTTCCTGATCTCCAAATCGACTGTCCTTGTATTGAACTGTTGCCAGCGGCATCTTTACATTGCTTAATGCCCAATCTGCTTTTAGTGTAACCGCTGCTGTAAACTTATTAGGATTAAACGCACCACTCGAATAGTTAATGGTTGAAGGAGCCGTTAATACTGCAGCAGGTGTGCCTGACACATTTATAGTGCTTACTCCAGGTGCTGAAACAACTGAAATCCCTTCAGGAAGAGGCTGAATGATTTTAATGTTTGTAATCGATCCAGACACACGGTTATCCATTAGACCATAAGGTTCCAGGTCATACTGAACAGTAAATTCATTGGTATGCTCTGTTGAATTCGAAATTTTAATTAAATTATCCGGGGTATTTTCGATCCCTTTTAAAGACATCGTACCTTTAAAACTCGGCGGTGCATCATCTTTTACTTCTATCGTAACCGGAGGATGGGTTACACTAACTTTTTGGCCGGATAAATCATTATATGTCATTTCAATATGTTGAAATGTATATGTCCCTGTTTCTGAAAAACTTAATGGAAGTGTTAAATCAATCGGCTGAGGCGGATTCTGATTAATTGGATAACTGAAATTAAAATTAAAAATAGCATTATTATTTTCATCAATCCTTGCATTGGATCCTTCCATTACTTTGACTTTTCCGTTAAATTGGCTTAAATCCACTTTTACTTCGCCGCTGATTGATGGTGTATCAATATCTTTCGAAATATCTTCAAAAATAGGCGCAATATTTTCTTGTGAAGCTTGTCTTGCCGTTACTCCAGTTATAGCAGACAGTTTTCGCAAGTAGTCCATATCTACCTCAGAATCGTTGCCAAAACCTATTGAATAAAGTTTAATATTTTTCTCAGCCAGCTTTTCAGCCATCGTTAATCCATGCTGCCTAATCGCTGCTAGTGTATCTTTAACACTCATATTCTTATAGTACTGCTCGCCATTCAAGTAATAATAAACCTTACTTGTCATTTTGGATCCTTGTCCATAAAGTTCATAATGAACATCAATATCCTCTGTAACGGTTTTGTACTCATATACCGGTTCTTCCCAGCAGAAAAAAAGAAAACATTTTTTTTCCGTTCCAACTTGCACCTTTTTTTTGTAAGTCATTTTCTCTTTAACAGTAGAAAAAGTAGGTTCTCCGTCTGTCATAAAAATGATATATTTATTATTATTTCCGCCTTCAAGAATTTCTAAAGCTTTTTCAAATGACTGAGTATAGTTCGTTCCTCCAGACGCTGATAATTTGCTGACAGTCTCATTAATTTTACTTAAGCTTTCTTTTCCATTATTAGGTGAAAAATAAACAACTTGATCGTTTTCCACATCCGAACTAAAGGGGATAAACGCAAAACGGTCATTTGGTCCAGCGTTCTCATAAAAGAAATTTATTGCTTCTGTCATTGCATCTTTAGCACTTTGAAATTTTTTCGGATTTTTTCCTAATTCATTCATAGAACCTGATTTATCGAAAATAAAAACGACGTCAATTGGTTTCCTATCAGCATTTGTCGCTTTGCCTTTAGGTGTCAAATGAATATTCAGACTTCCTTCTGCATTTCCTGTTTTTGGTTTTACAATCACATTTTGGGAAGGGTTTACATTAAATTCAACAGAAGGTTTTTCTTGTTGAGCAGAGCCCCTTAGTGAAAAAATAACAAGCAATAAAATAAGAGCTAAAAAAGAAAAGCAAAATCTTTTCAAAGTGCCCCCTCCTCACACGAATACTACTCTCTTTTTAACCGATCCTTTTTTACTATTATTATACCAAATTACCTATATGTGCCAATCTGCTGAAAAATAAATATTTTGTAAACGATTAAAAGCCCTATGTTAGTAAAACAAAGGGCTCATAATTATTTACTTATTTTTCATACTCCGCAACCTGGTTCCGACCGGCACGTTTTGCTCCGTATAATGCCCGGTCAGCGTGGCGGATGAGAGCAAGGGGATCATCAGCATCTTCAGGGGCAGCCGCTGCACCGATTGAAGCGGTAATATTGATCATATGTCTTTTGCCTTCGTGATCAAAAGTTTGAAGGAGTGTGAATGGGCAGTTTGCAATTGTTTGCCGCACGATTTCTGCCAATTCCAAGGCATCCACTTTTTTCATATCCGGCAAAAGGATAACAAATTCTTCCCCGCCGTACCTGGCAACAGTTCCCTTATTGCCAATAAGGTTTGTAAGACGGGCGGCGAGCTCACGTAATATTTCATTTCCGCTTTGGTGGCCGTAAGTATCGTTAATCTTTTTAAAGTGGTCAATATCGAGAATGAGAAGAGATAATCTTTGCCGTTTATTTTGCTCAAGCATGTTGAACTCTTCAAATAATATGTTTTCAAAATAACGATAATTGTAAATTTTAGTAATGGGACATTTCTCACTGTACTCTTTTGTTTTTTCATAGTTTTTAGCATTTTCGAGTGCGACGGCAAAATGCGAGCAAAGAATCTCAACGATCATCAACTGTGGCTTTTCGAATGCCCTTTTATGATTGGAAGCCAGAAATAATACACCGATGATCTGGTTATTTCGAACGATGGGTACGCTTAAGACGCTTTCAACTGTCTCGGGTATATACCCAGTTTTAAATTTCTTCCATTCTTTTTTTGAGTTGAACAAAGCCGACTTACCAGTAGACAAGACGAATCCGCATATGCCATCATTTTTCTTTATAGGTCTCATGTCGACCGGCCTAATCGTCCCTTTTTCATAACTTCGAAGTAAATGAAGTTCTTTCCCTTCCACAACATCTAGAATATACGCATAATCAACCGGCAGCATCCCTGTCAGTTTTTCAATAAACAAATCCACGACTTCGTTCACCTGTAACTGGGCAGCCAATTGATTTCCGATTTCAGTTGCTTTTTGTAAATATTGATTGATTTTATCACTAGAGTAATAAAGTTTGAGGATAATAGACAGACTGATAAACGGAATACCAACATATAATAAAGCCAGCAAACCAACTTCCTGATACAAAACGTAGAGAATGAGACCAAGAGGAAACGTCGTCAAGGTTGTAGCCGTTTCCCAAACAAAATCTTTGTCGTAAAAAGAACTTTTGCGGCCATAGACGATCCATAAAATGAACGCTAAAACAATTTGATTGACCGCATATGAACTAATCCCATACATGAAAGCCGGCCAGATGGCATCTGGATTATGAATAAAGTCTACATGATGAGCACCGCCTAATGTATAGTAGATGAACGCACTGCAAAATGAAACAATAAAAAACAAAATGGAATTCAAAGGGAAACGAAACAACTGCTCCTTCGGAATTCGAAGTTTCACTAATAGGACGATGACCGCTATTTGAAATAGCAGCATTTCGATGAATAAGCCAAATAATAAAAAAACAGTCAGCGATACCCACTGAATTAAAAAAATAGGCGTGTTGTTAATGACGATTGGCATCGCTGCAACGACAGAAATGAGCAAAAAGAAAGCCATTATATCAATATGAAATCCCGAAATTTGTGGGGGATCATAATGGTAAGTAAGCCACATACCAGGCGGTACAATTAAGAACCAGCACAGCCAAATGGCTAGTTTTACACGTGGCTTGATCATTATGTCCTCCCCCCTCTTTCACACTATGTCAAGTAGTCAAAAAGTCACGGTTCGATTAATATTTTAGCAAATTTTCAATTTTTTGTCACAAGGTCCTCGTTCTGTTTTTCAATCGATCAACAAGGTCAGGCCTTACCTGGGAAAGAAAATAAAGAGATCCCGTAATAACGAGGACTTCCTGTTCTTTCAATTCCTCAATTTCTGTTTGCAAATAAGCTTTCCAATCTTCAACAGCATGTTTATTTTCCGACTTGCTTAACTTAAGCAGTTCTTTAGAAGAGGCTGCTCTTGGGAAATCAAAATCAGTAAATGTGATTTTTTCAGCAATGCCATCCAATTTTGAAATCATGTTATCCAATTTTTTGTCTTTTAAAGCTGCAAATAAAATCTTTATTTTTTCTTTTTTGAAACGGCTTTCAAGTTCATTTATGAGAGCTGTAATCCCTTCTTCATTGTGGGCTCCATCAATGACAACAAAAGGGTTTTCGGAAAGAATTTCAAATCTTCCCGGCCACCGTGCTGATAATAACCCTTTTCTCAAATGGTTTTCTTCAATTTGAAAAGAATAATATTGTACAAGAAGCTCTGAAGCCATTACCGCTAAAGCTGCATTTTCGATTTGGTGCTGACCAATCATTTCAATTTGCAGTTCAGGAAACCTTTTAAACAGTGTTGAAACGGTAAAAATTTCCCCTTTAGGCAATGAAGTACAGTCTTCTATGATGATATCTTTCCCAAGTTGAAATAGAGAAGCTTTCTTAGAATCCGCTTGTTCTTTAATGACTTTTAAAGCGTCCGCTTGCTTGACAGCGGTTACGACCGGTACACCGTTTTTTATAATGCCGGCTTTTTCAAAGGCAATTTCGGAAATCGAATGGCCCAGTATGTTCGTATGGTCCAGGCCGATACTTGTAATGATTGAAAGAAGCGGATAGATAATATTCGTTGAATCAAATCTCCCGCCAAGGCCTACTTCAAAGATAACGATATCAACCGGATTTATTTTTGAAAAATAATAGATCGACATCGCAGTGATCACTTCAAATTCCGTCGGTCCGCCGAGCTCAGTCTTTTCAAGCTCTTCTGCCAACGGAAAAATAACATTGGCAAGTTCTGTAATTTCCTGATCAGTGACAGGTGTTCCATTTACGCTGATTCGTTCATTGAATTGTTCAAAATAAGGCGATGTAAATGTACCGACACTGTATCCGGCTTCCTGTAGAATGGAACGAAGAAACGTTACCGTTGACCCTTTTCCGTTTGTTCCGCCAATATGTACGGTTCTTAATCTTCTTTCAGGATGGTTTAGTTTTTCCATCATCCACTCCATTCGTTTTAACCCTGGTTTGATTCCGAGACGAAGACGTGAATGAATCCAGTTAAGAGCTTCGTTATATGTATGAAACATATCACCATCTCCTTTTGTTAAAGAACAAGTAGAAGACGAATCCAGAAACCGGATTCGCCTTCTCATTAAGTGGTTTTATAAATCACCTTTCAGTTCTCGAATACGTGCTTCAACAGCTGCTCTTTTTTCTTTATAATCTTTTTCTTTTGCCCGCTCTTCTTCAATTACTTTTTGAGGCGCTTTTTTCACAAAACCTTCATTGCTTAACTTTTTCTGTACCCGTTCGACTTCTTTATTTAGTTTATCAAGTTCTTTTTCAAGACGGGCAATTTCTTCTTCAATGTTGATAAGCCCTTCGAGCGGAAGAATAATCTCAACTCCGGTTACAATCGCTGTCATCGCTTTATCTGGAATTTCGATTTCGGTTGCAATCGTTAATTCTTCTGGATTACAGAACCGCTCAATATATGCGCGGTTTTTCTCAAGAATTTCGAGAACATTGCTGTCTTTTGCTTTAAGGAGCATTTTAATTTTTTTGCTCATCGGTGTATTCACTTCAGCACGAATGTTTCGAACTGAACGAATGATATCTACAAGAAGCTTCATCTCTTCCGCAGCCTGCTCATCGTTTAATTCAGGCCGTGCTTGCGGCCATTTTGCAATCGTAATCGACTCTCCTTCGTGCGGAAGGTTTTGCCAAATTTCCTCCGTGATAAACGGCATAAACGGATGGAGCAATCGCATAGTTTGATCAAGTACATATGCTAAAATGGAACGGGTTGTTTTCTTCGCAGGCTCATCTTCCCCATATAATGGGAGCTTCGCCATTTCGATATACCAATCGCAAAAATCATCCCAGATAAAGTTGTAAAGAACACGGCCCACTTCCCCGAATTCGTAACGATCAGCCAGGCGTGTCACCGTTTCAATAGTTTCATTTAACCTTGTTAAAATCCATTTATCTGCAACAGATTTTTCACCGCTTAAATCGATTTCTTCAAATGTTAAACCACCCATGTTCATTAATGCGAATCTTGATGCGTTCCAAATTTTGTTCGCAAAGTTCCACGCGGCCTCAACTTTCTCAATACTGAAGCGCAAATCTTGGCCAGGTGAGCACCCGGTTGCCAAGAAGTATCGCAGGGAGTCAGCACCGTATTGATCAATCACTTCCATCGGATCAACCCCGTTGCCGAGCGATTTACTCATTTTGCGCCCTTGTGCATCGCGAACAAGTCCGTGGATTAGTACATCTTTAAATGGACGCTTTCCTGTAAACTCAACTCCCTGGAAAATCATTCGAGATACCCAGAAGAAAATAATATCATAACCGGTTACAAGACAATCCGTTGGATAGTAACGCTTGTAATCCTTTGATTCAATATCCGGCCAGCCCATTGTCGAGAACGGCCATAATGCAGAACTGAACCAAGTATCTAAAACATCTTTGTCTTGTTCCCAGTTTTCAATATCTTCAGGCGGTTCGTGATCGACATAAATTTCCCCTGTTTCTTTATGGTACCAAGCTGGAATGCGGTGGCCCCACCAAAGCTGACGCGAAATACACCAATCACGGATATTTTCCATCCAGTGAAGATATATTTTTTCGAAACGTTCTGGAACAAAATTAACTTTATCTTCCCCTTTTTGCAGTGCAATCGCTGCATCAGCAAGCGGCTGCATTTTTACAAACCACTGTGTAGATAGGTAAGGTTCTATTACTGCACCGCTTCGTTCAGAATGGCCGACAGAATGAATGTGTTCTTCAATTTTGAAAAGAACTCCCTGTTCCTGCAAGTCTTTCACAATTTGTTTTCGACATTCAAAACGGTCCATTCCTTGGTACTTGCCGGCGTTTTCATTCATCGTACCGTCTTCGTTCATGACTAAGATTCGTTCAAGGTTATGGCGATTGCCGATCTCAAAATCGTTCGGGTCATGTGCAGGAGTAATTTTTACAGCCCCAGAGCCGAATTCCATATCGACATAGTCATCACCGATAATTGGAATTTCCCGGCCGACAATTGGCAAAATAACCGTTTTCCCGATTAAATGCTTATAGCGCTCATCTTCCGGATGAACAGCAACGGCAGTATCACCAAGCATCGTTTCCGGACGGGTCGTTGCTACTTCAATATAGCCTGAACCGTCAGCAAGAGGATATTTCATATGATAAAAGGCACCTTTAACATCTTTATAAATAACTTCAATATCGGAAAGCGCTGTCTTCGTTGACGGGTCCCAATTGATGATGTATTCTCCGCGGTAAATTAAGCCCTTCCGGTAAAGACTGACGAACACTTCACGAACAGCTTTTGATAAGCCTTCATCAAGCGTAAAGCGCTCCCGGCTGTAATCGAGGCCAAGTCCAAGCTTTGCCCATTGCTTTCGAATATGTTCAGCATACTCTTCTTTCCATTTCCACGTTTCTTCAACAAATTTTTCCCGTCCTAAATCGTAGCGGCTTTTGCCTTCATTGCGTAGTTTTTCTTCTACTTTTGCCTGTGTGGCAATACCAGCGTGGTCCATTCCCGGCAGCCAGAGCACGTCATAGCCTTGCATCCGTTTCATACGTGTAAGAATATCCTGCAAAGTTGTATCCCACGCATGCCCAAGGTGCAGTTTACCTGTCACATTTGGAGGCGGGATAACAATTGTATACGGCTGTTTCTTTTCATCATCTTTCGCTTCAAAGAATTTTCCTTTCAGCCACCATTCATAACGACCCTGTTCGACCGTTTTAGGGTCATACTTGGTTGGCATCGTCACTTCCTTTGTACTCATTTTAAAGTTCCTCCAATCCATCCAAAAATAAAAAACTCCATTCGCCATAAAAGGACGAATAGAGTGAATTTCGCGGTACCACCTTTTTTCCAATCAAACTTTTGATTGGCACTTAATAAGATAACGGTTTTCCCGTCTTCCACTACTAAGAAAAATCCGTTCGCAGAAGATGCTCAAGGGCGACCTTCCGAAGCACCCGCTTAGGAAACCTCTCAGCTATTGGCTTCCCTCTCTTAAAGCTGTTTTCTTCGTACTCTTCCCTGTCTTTGCAAGTTCTATTCAATTTCTATTAGTTATACTACGGAAAAAGGCGATTCTCGTCAATAAGAATAACCTAATTTTTTATATTATATACATTCAAACACTAAGATTGTTCTTATGACACGTTCGGCAGGACGAAAACATAGAATGATAATAAAAAAACTTGAAAGGATTGAGCTTAATTGAGGAGAAAATACAACCCGTATACGCTTCCTCCATGGCTAAAAACATTCCGAAGCGTCTGCAGCCAGTTTATCATCCCATTTTGTGTATTCCAAGGTATACGAACGATTTTGCTCCCGACAACATTTGACGTTTTGCTGTTAACCATCTTTGTTTTACTGGCACTTGCTCTCCATTTTGACATCATTTAAAAAAGCCCCGGAATGAGTATATATCAATCCGGGGCTTTCTCTTCGGCTTCTTTTTTTCTTTGTTCAATTTCTTCAATTCTCATAACGACATACTCCGTATTTTTTAATTGCCAATAATGGCGCTGCAACTGCTGGACAAACTTCCGTTCATTCTTGCCCGCTTGTTTTTTGAAATAATTTTCTGCCGTACGGATAATTTTTCCGGGATGTGCAAGATATGCAAGGAATAACTGCATCTCGTCCTCTTTAAAAGGAAAGTATTTAAAATAAGTGTAAACCAAGTCAACGTAATCTTCAGCCTGTTTTGGCAAACTTTTTAATGACCTTGAAAGGAACGGAAGCAAATCATGAAAGGGTGAACCGGACTTTGATCTTTCAAAATTAATAAAATATCCATATCCCCTTTCATCCAAAAGAAAGTGTTCCGCTGAAACTTTCCCGTGAACCAAAACTGAGCGTGCTTTTTCTTGGTCTTTAGTTTTTTCATACCAATCTTCCAGCTTTCGTTTTGAAAACAAAAGCGCTTGGCTTATTTCATGATAGTAAAGGCAAAATAGCAATTCAAACGGAGACATGTACCACTTTTTTTCGCTTCTCTCCATAAACCCTTCGATAAACTCTTTCTCTTTATCCCACTCAAGCATCGTATTTTCATAATGTTCTTTTCGTTCTTCTGTATTAATGTTTATTTCTCGGGCTGATAAAATATGAAGCCGGGCTAATTCCCGGACAAGCTGTTTATTCCTTTCAGACTGGTTTTCCCTTTCTTCGTTTGGCATCCACGGCATTAAATAATAAAGATAATTCTGATGCAGCACTGCATACCGCCCATCTGCAGCTGGATAGATAGGAACTATCCGGTTATATCCTTTTTGATATAAAAATTGTACATGGCGGATAAAATCGGTCCCATTTGAAGGAAATATCTTCTTAAGAGCAAAAACGCCCTTATTGGAATAAATCTTTTGGATTCTGCCAAAATCCTCTACAAAATAAGGTTCAACTTGATATGCACGTAAAATTGGCGCGACTTCTTTTAAGCGATTTAGATCACTCATTACTTTCAGCCTCCAAAAGGTGAAAAAAGAAAAAAGCCTTAGGGTCAGACCCCATAACACAATATATAGGACATAATGTAGGATAAATATGCTATATATTGATAAACGAACATGGGGTCAGACCCTTATGAGACAGCCTCACTTTTTTGAAATAATTATTTTTGCTGTACTGCCACTGGTATATATAAGACTTGCCCCTCATATACATCCTGATTAGCTTCCAGATGATTTACCCGAAGTAATTGTGCAATGGTGATGTCGTACCTCTCGGCAAGCTGATCGATCGTTTCACCCTGCTGAACAATACAGACCTTCAATTTAGCATGCCCTTCTTCTTCTTTTCTTGCGAGAAACTCGGTGATTGAAAGAGACTTCTTTTTCGAGAGTTTCTTCTTAATCTTCTCCACTAGCTCAGGTGAAGATTCACTCTCATCATCTATTTCCTCTAAAACAGGCTCTTGCTTGACTCCTACTTCTGTTTTTTTCGTTTCTTCAGCTTCAGCAATTTCTTCCTCTTTATTATTCTCGAATAGTTCTGCTGCTGAGGTGATTGGAGTTTCTTTTCTTTGTGCCGAATATGAAATCGCAAGGGCAGCGGCTCCTAATCCTTCAGGTGCTTCTTCCGCCTCCTCGCTTGCCGGATTCAGTTCAAATATTGGAGCCGGTGGGGCTTCCTGTATAAGCTGTTGGTCCAGTTCTGCTTCAGGCTGTTTTCTTGCCTCTGCTTCAAACGTTTCAAATACACTTTCTTCATTTTTCTCTTCTTCCGAGCGGGAAAGAAGTTGTAAATTTTCTTCATGTTCTTCTTCAAGTATTACTTCTGCATATTCCGTTTGTTCTGCTTCTTCTGAAACTTGGGGATCTTCATTGCGTTCAAAATCATGCATTTCGAATTCTGAATCTTCTGAGACAGGTACGTATTGCTGCTCGCCGTACAAGCCTGATATTTTTAAATCAGCTGTTAATTTCATGCAACTTCTTTCCGGAAACAGGTAATCAAAGGATTCCACATCAACATCGATATCATAGACGCTTTGAATGCGGTTATTCGGAATTGAAATATCTACCGGAAAATGATGCAAAAATTCACAAATTCCCTCTTCACGTTCTTCAACAGAATGAATAAACCGAGGGGCTGAAACAGATTCTTCTGCTTCAGTTTCTTCTGTCTGATAACGTTTATATTCTCCAGACAATTCTAGAGTGCCCCGAATTGATACATACTGTTCATTCTCTTGAATCGTTATATTTGGGTCAAGAGAAATCGATACTAGCTCTTCGACTTCCTGTCCTTTTTGAAACCAGACCGATTCTTCCAAAGAAAATCGCAAACTCGATTGATTCCCTTGAGACAAAGCGATTCCTCCTTTCATATCCTCCTACGAATAAATCTCTATGTCATTTTCACTTTATGAATTGCTTAACAGTTTTATGATAAAAAGAAAAGGGCAGACTCAAAAGAAAAAGGTCAGACCTCTCCAATCCAACATATTGTCGGAGAAAGTCAGACCCTTCTGAGTCTAGCCCTTTAAAAATGTCCTATCTTTTTAATTTAGAAAACGCTTTTTCAGCAGCCTGAATCGTTTTTTCAATATCTTCATCAGTATGAGCTGTTGATAAGAACAGTCCTTCAAATTGGGATGGAGGCAGGAATACACCTTCGTTCGCCATTTCTTTATAATAAGCTGCAAAATAATCTAAATTTGATGTTTTTGCTTTTTCATAATTGATTACTTTTTCATTTGTAAAAAAGAAGCCAATCATGGAACCGGCACGGTTTATCGTATGCGGAATTTCATATTTCTCTGCAGCTTTTCTTAATCCTTCTTCAAGCCTGTCTGCTTTACGTTCAAATTCTTTATAAGTATCATGGGTCAGCTGGCTTAGTGTTTCATAGCCTGCCGTCATTGCCAGAGGATTTCCGGAAAGGGTGCCCGCCTGATAAATAGGGCCGCTCGGAGCAATTTGTTCCATGATTTCCGCTTTTCCACCATATGCACCTACAGGAAGTCCACCGCCAATAACTTTTCCTAAACAGGTTATGTCAGGTGTAATGCCGAAATATCCTTGTGCACAGTTGTATCCTACGCGGAAGCCTGTCATTACTTCATCAAAAATTAACAATGCTCCATATTCAGTTGTAATTTCCCGCAATCCTTCTAAAAATCCCGGAAGTGGCGGAACGACACCCATATTGCCGGCTACGGGTTCAACAATCACTCCGGCAATATCTTCACCATATTGTTCAAAGGCATATTTCACGCTTTCGAGATCATTATAAGGAACCGTAATTGTATTTTTGGCTACACCTTCTGGAACACCCGGGCTGTCAGGAAGTCCTAAAGTTGCGACACCGGAACCTGCTTTGATTAAAAGGGAGTCACCATGCCCATGGTAGCAGCCTTCAAATTTTAATATCTTGTTTCTTCCAGTAAACCCTCTTGCAAGTCGAAGAGCACTCATTGTTGCTTCTGTTCCTGATGAAACCATCCTAATAATTTCGATCGATGGAACCCTTTCTTTCACAAGTTTTGCCAGTTCATTTTCAATTAGTGTCGGTGCGCCAAAGCTTGTTCCAAGTTCCGCCACTTTCTTAATTGCTTCCACGACACGGTCATTCGAATGCCCTAGAATAAGCGGACCCCAAGAAAGAACGTAATCAATATACTCATTTCCATCTATATCATAGATTTTAGAGCCCTTGCCTTTTGCCATAAAAATCGGATCCATTTTTACTGATTTAAACGCACGTACAGGACTGTTCACTCCACCTGGCATTAAGTTCTTAGCTTCTTTAAAAGCGGAAATTGATTTTTTGTAAGAGCGCATGAACCTTCCCCTCTTTTCGTTTTATTGTTCTCTTAGCCAGCGGGCTGCATCTTTCGCATGATACGTAATAATCAGGTCCGCACCCGCACGTTTCATCCCCGTTAACATTTCCATTACTACATTTTTCTCATCAATCCAACCATTTTGAGCAGCAGCTTTCACCATTGAATATTCACCGCTTACGTTATAAACCACAACAGGAAGATTAAAGTTATTCTTTACGTCACGTACAATGTCCAAGTATGGCATACCAGGCTTTACAATCAGAAAATCTGCACCTTCAAGTGTGTCTGATTCAGCTTCACGAAGCGCTTCAAGCCTATTGGCAGGATCCATCTGGTAAGTTTTACGATCCCCGAATTGCGGTGTGCTGTCAGCAGCATCCCGGAACGGCCCATAAAAAGATGAAGCATATTTTACCGCATAAGACATAATCGGAACATTTTCAAAACCAGCTTCATCCAGGCCATGACGGATCGCAGCAACAAAACCGTCCATCATGTTAGAAGGAGCAATAATATCTGCACCAGCCTTTGCCTGACTTACGGCTGTTTTTGCAAGCAGATCAAGTGATGGATCGTTTAATATTTTTTCTCCTTCAATGACGCCGCAGTGACCATGGCTTGTATATTCACACAAACAAGTGTCAGCGATCACAATAATATCCGGAAAATTCTTTTTTATGTACCGAATCGCTTCCTGAACAATCCCGTGATCATGATATGCTTCTTTTCCAAACTCATCTTTTTCAGCCGGAATACCGAAAAGTAAAACAGATTTGATTCCCAGGCTTACTGCTTCATTCATTTCTTCATGAAGATTGTCGAGTGACAATTGAAAAACTCCAGGCATGGAAGTAACCTCATTTTTAATATTACTTCCTTCCACAACAAATAGCGGGTAAATTAAATCTTCAAGACGTAAAAAGTTTTCGCGGACAAGTGCGCGCATGTTAGCTGTTTGTCTCAAGCGACGATGCCGGGTAAATTGAAGATCCATAGCATTTAACCTCCAGTTAATTGTTTTTTTCGATAAACTGCACTATGCCTTTTACCATTTCCTCGATAGTATAAATTTGCGGGACCACATCTACTTTAAGTCCGAGAGAGGAAGCTTTTTCTGCCGTTACAGGGCCAATGCAGGCGACAATACAATCTTTCATTTTTTCATAACCATTGTTCTCACGTACAATTTTCATAAAATGGCTAACTGTTGATGGGCTCGTAAATGTTAGAATATCTACCTTCCCGGACTGCACTGCATCAGCAAGCAACAAACGGCTTGTTTCAGGGAAATAGGTTTCATAGATGATCACTTCTTCGACGTGTGCTCCTCTTTCCTGCAAGGAAGAAGCAATATACTCTCTTGCTAAATTCCCTTTAGGCAGCAAAATTTTTAATCCTTTCGTTACATATGGCAAAAACTCTTTAACGAATCCCTCTGCTACATATTCAGTGGGCCTAAAATCCGCTTTATAGCCTTTCTCATTCAGAGTGTGTTCTGTTTTTTTCCCAATTACTGCAATCTTTGAAACAATCTTTCTGTTGCCTAAAAATGAAAAGAAAGTATCAACGGTAACACTACTCGTAAAAACAATCCAATCATATGAATTTAGCTTTTTTATTATCCCCCGGATTTCTTCTGTTTCAGTAACGGGGCGGAATGCAATGAGAGGTATTTCTACCGGAATTCCTCCATAGTCTCTTACAAGCTCTGCAAAAGATTTTGAGTGATTTTTCCCTCTTGGGATTAAAACACTTTTACCGCGTAAAGGAAGAGAAGATCTCATGTACGATCCTGCTCCTGTTTCACTTTTTCGATTAAATCCTTAGCTCCTTTATTGATCAGCTTATCTGCCACAGAAATCCCTAATTCCTCGGCGTTACGACCGGCAGCTTGTTCCTTATATATTTCTTTGCCGTCAGGAGAAGCGACGAGCCCGGTCAAGACGATTTCATCGTTGTCATTAATAAAAGCATAGCCCGCAATCGGAACTTGACAGCCGCCTTCCATTTTTTGCAGAAATGCTCTTTCTGCACGGACCGCTCTTGATGTTTTTTCAGAAGTGAATTTTTCAAATAATTTCAAAAGCTCATGGTCATCACTTCGGCACTCTATTGCCAAAGCCCCCTGTCCAACAGCAGGAAGGCATACATCCGTATCTAAAAACTCGGTTACAAAGTCAGAAGTCCAGCCCATTCTCGATAAGCCTGCAGCAGCTAAAATGATCGCATCATATTCTTCTGTTTCTAGTTTTGCTAATCTCGTATCAATGTTTCCGCGTATCCATTTAATTTCCAGATCCGGACGCTTTGCCAGAAGCTGAGCCCCCCGGCGAAGACTGCTTGTCCCAATCCTCGCACCTGGCTTCAATTCTTTTAAAGGAATATGATTTTTCGAAATCAGGGCATCCCGATGATCTTCGCGCTCAGGTATGCATCCAATCATTAGGCCTTCAGGGAGGATTGCAGGCATATCTTTCATACTGTGAACAGCCATATCAATTTCTTTATTCAGCATTGCTTGTTCAATTTCTTTTACAAATAATCCTTTTCCCCCTACTTTTGAAAGGGTAACATCTAAAATCCTGTCCCCTTTTGTCACGATTTCTTTGACTTCGAAATCAAAAGACGGGTCGAGCTTTTTTAATTGCTCGATTACCCAGTTTGTCTGTGTAAGTGCCAGTTTGCTTCGCCTTGAGCCGACGATAATTTTTCTCATGTTTTCCTCCTAAAATTATGTATACCAAAAATGGAATGTTGACAATTTTCCAAAAAGGAAAAAGTTAATCAATACAATTAAAAATGAAGCAAGGTTCCAAAGGGCCAACGATTTCCCGAACAATCCTTTCGCTACCCGAAGATATAAATAAATACTATAAACTGTCAGGACGACAAACGACCCAATCACTTTCATGTCATACCAATGCATATTAGGAACTTTTATGTATGCCCACTGCATTCCTAAAATCAGACTCAATATCAGCATTGGTACTCCGATGACATTTAATACATATGACATATGTTCTAATTTTGATAAATCAGCAATCCGAACAAGTCTTTTCCCCCACTTTTTCCTTTTGAGCAAATCGTATTGAATCATGTAAAGGACCGAAAAAACAAATGAGAGCGAAAATGCCCCGTACGATAAAATAGCCATTGTTATATGGATGAGAAGCAGTTCGGAAACGAGCTTCTGAGCCATCACTTGGGATTCTACTTGAACTGGAGCGAAAGTATGAATGGCCATAATGATAAAACCTAGTACATTAGTAAAAAAGACAATAAAATCAACACGCAATAACCGATTGATCCCCAGCGAAAGAGTTATTAAAACCCACGCATAAAAATAAAGCCCCTCAAATATGGTCAGAACGGGGAATCTTCCTGTCTCCAACATATATAAAAACAAAAAAAGCGTTTGCAGCACCCATACAAATGCAAGTAACCAGAAGGCCACTTTGTTCGCCTTCCGGTTATTGTGAAGAAAATCAATAAAATATAAAAGGACACTAAAAGCATACAGAATAACGGTCAGTTCATGCAGCCTTGTCATATAAATATCAAACATGGACAGAACCCCTTTTATGATTGAAAGGAAGCCTGTTGTGAACGAACCATAATCTGCTTAGAGTCAACTGCTTTCGCCTCTTGCTGCTCCGCAACAAGCTTTTCGATATTAAAGATCTTAATGAAAAGATCTAGAGCATGGTCTGCATCCGGCTGTCCCGCAAGCTCCTTAGCTTGCAAAATCGGATCTTTCAACAGCTGATTGATGATGCTTTTCGTATGCTTATTCAGCACTTTCTTTTCACGTTCAGTTAAGTTAGGCAACTTTCTTTCAATGCTTTTCATCGTTTCAGCCTGAATGCCGAGCGCCTTTTCGCGAAGCGCCGAAATAACTGGCACTACTCCCAGCATGTGTAGCCATCTCTTGAATTCAACAATTTCGCCTTCAATCATCATCAAAATGTGAGCGGCAGCTTTTTTGCGTTCCTGCATATTTGCTTCAACAATACCTTCAAGATCATCGATATCATACAGGAATACACTTTCAAGTTCGGCAATCGCTGGGTCCAAGTCACGCGGAACGGCGATATCAACCATAAAAAGCGGCTTCCCTTTTCTCATCTTTTCAACATTTTCCATCATATCTTTTGTCACAACAAAATCATTTGATCCTGTTGAACTGATGAGTATATCAGCATCAACAAGAGCGCATTGGAGTTCTTGCAATGTCCGGGCCTTCCCGTTGAATCGATTGGCCAAATTTACTGCTTTCTCATAGGTGCGGTTTATCACTGTTACCCTGCTTGCTCCATTCCCATACAAGTTTTGGATAGCAAGTTCCCCCATTTTTCCTGCACCCAATACAAGAACGTGTTTATTTTTAAGAGAACCAAAAATCTTTTTCGCTAGCTCAACAGCTGCATAACTTACAGAAACAGCATTTGCACCGATTTCTGTTTCGGAGTGGGCACGCTTAGCAAGTGTAACCGCTTGCTTAAATAATTCGTTAAATACTGTACCAATAGTATTTTCTTGCTGTGCCAACAAGAAACTTGATCGAACCTGTCCCAATATTTGAGTCTCGCCCAATACCATTGAATCCAGTCCGCAAGCTACCTTAAACAAATGTTCAATCGCACCGTCATGCTCATATTTAAACAAATATGGAGAAAATTCATCTTGGTTTATTCCAAACCATTCTGACAAAAATTCCTTTATATAATAGCGGCCAGTATGAAGCTGATCCACAACCGCATATATTTCCGTACGGTTACACGTAGAGAGAATGACATTTTCCAGTATGCTCTTTTTCTCTTTAAGTGTTTTCATCGCATCCCCAAGGCTTGCCGGATTAAATGTCAATCGCTCACGGATTTCGACAGGGGCGGTTTTATATGTTAGACCGACAGCTAAAATATGCATGTGTAAATTGACACCCCCAAAATCATTAAGTCGCTTCTATTATTATAACACGTGCATTTTTATTTTTTAGAACGAATTGTGAACAGAAATTGAAAACATATTATCATATTTGATGAATGAGGACTTCAAACGAAAAAACTGGACAAAGATCCTATTTTTAAATAAGATTTTTTTAGCAATTCCAGACAAGACATCCCTTGTACAATACCAAATATAGCTTGCACAATCAAGTAAACGTTATTGGAAGTGGTGAAGTGTGTGAAAAATCAGCGTATTTTCCCCGGTATCATCTTAATCGGCTTTGGGATTTATTTTTACCTTCAGCAATCAAATATAACCGTGTTTCAGGAGTTTTACACTTGGCCAACATTGCTGATGATTGTTGGTCTGGCTTTTTTGGGACAAGGCTATTTGGCAAAAGATTATGAAGCGATCTTGCCAGGCGTTATTTTGTTCGGATTCGGACTGCATTTTCATGTTGTAAACCGGTTGGCAATATGGCCCAATCATATAGGAACCTTTATCATGATTATTTCTTTAGGCTTTTTCCTGCGCTATCAAAAAGTTGGAACAGGTTTCTTTCAAGGCGTGTTATTCTTGATTCTTGCAGTACTGCTCCTGTTTTACGACAAGATTACCGGCTGGTTCGGCCATCTTGAAAACCGTGTGTCCATGGCATGGAAATTCTGGCCTGCTGCCTTAGTGTTAATCGGAGTTTATTTAATCATATTTAAGAAAAAGTAGAGACAGGCTTATCTTTCCCTGTCTCTCTTTATCATTAAACAATTATTTACATATAACTTTCAATAATCGACCAAGCCTTTTCTTTTCCTTCTCCCGTCTCAGAGGAAAAAATAACGATTTGGTCATTTTGGTCCAAGTTCAATTTTTCTTTTGTTATCTTTAAATGCTTCTGCCACTTCCCTTTCGGAATTTTATCGGCCTTCGTAGCAATAACAATACAAGGGATTTCATAATGCTTAAGAAAATCATACATCATCACATCGTCCTCAGTCGGCTCATGCCGGAAATCCACAATTAAAATAACAGCTTTAAGCTGTTCTCTTGAAGTAAAATACGTTTCAATCATTTCACCCCATGCTGCACGCTCGCTTTTTGAAACCTTTGCATAACCGTAACCTGGAACATCAACAAAATGGAACGCTTCATTAATTAAATAAAAATTCAATGTCTGGGTTTTCCCTGGTTTTGATGAAGTTCTGGCCAGGTTTTTCCTGTTCAGCATTTTATTGATAAATGAAGATTTCCCTACATTTGATCTGCCGGCTAATGCAAATTCCGGTAAAGCCTCACTGGGATACTGGTCAGGCTTTACCGCACTAATGACAATTTCTGCACTGTTTATTTTCATTGAACTTCACCGCCGCCAAGGGCGTGTTTGAGAACTTCATCCACATGCGAAACTAAAACAAAATCGAGTTCGTCTCTTACGCTGTCAGGAATTTCATCAATATCCTTTTCATTTTCCTTTGGAAGAATAATTTTCGTAATTCCTGCACGATGAGCGCTCAATGTCTTTTCCTTAACGCCTCCGATTGGCAGAACGCGTCCCCTAAGCGTGATTTCACCTGTCATTCCGACTTCTTTACTGATAGGTTTTCCTGATAAAGCGGAAACAAGAGCAGTTGCAATTGTAATTCCGGCAGAAGGTCCGTCTTTCGGCACTGCACCTTCAGGAACATGGATATGAATATCATATTTTTCATGGAAATTCTCATCTATACCAAGCTCTTTTGCTTTTGAACGGACATAACTGAAAGCAGCCTGTGCTGATTCTTTCATGACGTCACCGAGTTTTCCGGTTAATACAAGTTTTCCTTTTCCTGGTGACAATGATACTTCAATTTGCAGAGTATCACCGCCAAAAGTTGTGTAAGCAAGGCCAGTGGCAACACCAACCTGGTCTTCCATCTCGGCTTGGCCATACCGGAATTTCGGCTTCCCTAAAAACTCTTCCACATTCTTCTCGGAAACAACTACTCGTTTTTTCTCTCCTGAAACGATAATTTTAGCTGTCTTCCTGCAAATGGTGGCAAGCTGGCGTTCCAAACCGCGTACACCTGCTTCCCGGGTATAGTAACGGACAATCTTTTGAATCGCATCTTCACGGACTTGAAGTTGGGCTTTTGTTAACCCGTGTTCTTTTATTTGCTTAGGTAAAAGATGATCTTTTGCAATATGGATCTTTTCAAGCTCTGTATATCCAGCGATTGTAATAATTTCCATCCGGTCTCTGAGAGGTCCTGGGATTGTCGACAAATCATTTGCCGTTGCAATAAACATTACTTTTGAAAGATCGTACGGTTCTTCAATATAGTGGTCGCTAAAATTATGATTTTGTTCCGGATCCAGCACTTCTAGCTTCGCAGCAGAAGGGTCGCCGCGGAAATCACTAGACATTTTATCGATTTCATCTAGAAGAAAAACTGGGTTTATTGTCCCGGCTTTTCTCATTCCTTGGATAATACGGCCGGGCATTGCTCCTACATAGGTGCGTCGATGACCTCTTATTTCTGACTCATCGCGGACACCTCCAAGAGAAATACGAACAAATTTACGATTTAATGAAGTTGCGATCGAACGGGCCAAACTTGTTTTCCCAACTCCCGGAGGCCCGGCAAGGCAAAGAATAGGGCCTTTTAATGAACGGGTCAATTGTTGGACGGCTAAATATTCTAAAACCCGTTCCTTCACTTTCTCAAGGCCGTAGTGGTCTTTATTCAAAATTCGCTCAGCTTTGTGAATATCAAGATCATCGTCCGTTTTCTTTGTCCACGGCAATGAAATAAGCCACTCAATATAGTTCCGGATCACAGCGCTCTCTGCGGAACTTGAAGGAACTTTTTCGTATCGGTCAAGTTCTTTAAAAGCGGTTGCTTTTACATGTTCAGGCATGCCTGCTTGTTCAATTTTTTCCGTAAGCTCTGCAATTTCTCCGGATTTTCCTTCTTTTTCTCCCAATTCCTTTTGAATGGCTTTCATTTGTTCACGCAAGTAGTATTCTTTTTGCGTCCTTTCCATTGAACGTTTTACTCGCTGGCCAATCTTCTTCTCTAAATTCAATACTTCTTTCTCATTATGAAGTATTTCAATGATACGGTTCATTCTTTCTTTTATGTCTACTGTCTCAAGAATTTCCTGCTTTTCTTTTAGCTTTAGCGGAAGGTGCGAGGAAATGACATCCGCCATTCTCCCTGGCTCCTCAATGTCAGCAACGGATGAATACGTTTCCGCAGAAATTTTTTTAGACATTTTTATGTACTGCTCAAAGTACTCAAGCATTGTTCTCATTAAGGCCTGATCTTCCGCATCTTTTGTTTCCCTGTCTTCATATGTTCTTAATGAAACTTCATAGTGATCATCTTCATCAAAGAACGAAATGATTTCGGCACGTTTTAAGCCTTCCACTAAAACACGAATCGTACCATTAGGGAGTTTCAGCATTTGCTTTACTTTTGTTAATGTTCCCATATGATACACGTCTTCTTCTGTTGGATCATCTATAGAAATGTCTTTTTGGGTTGTTAAGAAAATTAAATGGTCATCTACCATTGCTTTTTCAAGGGCCTGAACCGATTTTTCACGTCCGACATCTAAATGAAGGACCATTGTCGGATAAACAAGCACTCCCCGAAGCGGTAGGAGGGGGACGATGATTTCTTCTTTATACGCCATATCATTGCACCTCCAAATGCAAATCTTATATATCCGTAAATTGCATAATAATTCTTTGTACAATTCTAACTTATTTACTAGAGAATGAGCAAACAAAAACTTCGGTTTGTCAAAAATGCCTGGCAAACCGAAGTCCCGGTTGAACTATATGCTTTCTTTCTTAGCTAATTCAATCGAAGCTTGAATGGCTTGATCCCGAGGTTTCCCTTTTACAAATGCAAGGTCAAACACTTCATTTAGATGAGTGACCGGAACAATTTTTATATCTTTTATTTCATTTAAAATTGATTGCATATTTTCTTCAGGTATAATAACCGTTTTGGCGCCTGCTTTTTTTGCTGCGACAACTTTCGGATACACTCCACCAATTGGCTTTACTTTTCCATGTATGCTGATTTCTCCTGTCATTGCAATCGTGTTATTAACCGGAATTTTATAAATCGCCGAGTAAATAGCAGTTGCCATGGCGATGCCTGCAGAGGGGCCATCAATCGGAATTCCGCCTGGGAAATTCACATGAATATCAAATTCATCTGCCGGAACTTTCATGGAACGGAGAACGGTTATGACATTTTCAATTGATCCTCTTGCCATGCTTTTTCTTCGGATCGATTTCCCGCGGTCCCCTATGCTTTCCTCTTCAACAATTCCGGTAATATTGATAGATCCTTTTTCTTTTGCGGGTATGACCGTTACCTCAATTTCAAGCAGCGCCCCTATATTCGGACCATAAACGGCAAGACCGTTTACAAGGCCAATATTGGATTTGGGGTGTATTTTTTTTTCAATTCTTGGACTTAACTGGCTCGAATTGATGACCCATTCTATATCTTCATCTTTTATATAATTTCGGTCTTCATTAATGGCCAATCCGGCAGCTGTTTGCACCATGTTTACAGCTTCACGTCCGTTCCTTGCATATGTCGAAAGAATATTGAGGCCTTGTTCCGTTATTGACAAGCGAACCTTTTCAGCAGCTTTTTTTGCCACTACTGCTATTTCTTCCTGGTTTAGATCCCTGAAAAAAACTTCTATACATCTCGAACGGATTGCCGGCGGAATTTCGTTAGGGGTTCTCGTTGTAGCACCTACAAGGCGAAAATCAGCCGGCAGCCCGTTTTTAAAAATATCATGGATATGAGTGGGAATTTGTGTATTTTCTTCATTATAATAAGCACTTTCAAGAAAAACTTTTCGATCCTCCAATACTTTTAAGAGCTTATTCATTTGAATTGGATGAAGTTCTCCTATTTCATCAATAAACAAAACTCCTCCATGAGCATTTGTCACCGCTCCCTGCTTTGGCTGCGGAATACCTGCCTGTCCCATCGCTCCTGCACCTTGATAAATCGGATCGTGGACAGATCCGATTAGCGGATCGGCGATCCCTCTCTCATCAAATCGGGCTGTCGTTGCGTCTAATTCGATAAACACTGATGACCGCTGAAAAGGAGATTTCTGGTTTTTCTTTGCTTCTTCCAGCACAAGCCTTGCTGCTGCAGTTTTTCCTACTCCAGGCGGTCCGTATATAATAACATGCTGAGGATTCGGTCCGCATAAAGCCGCTTTTAGTGATTTAATCCCATCCTCTTGGCCGACAATATCTTCAAATCTGGAAGGGCGTACTTTCTCAGATAATGGTTCAGTCAATGAGATCGATCTCATTTTTTTCAGCTGCTCCATTTCCTTTTTTGACTCTCGATCAATGGAAACCTTTTGCGTTCGCTGGCTCCTTAACAAATTCCAAAAATAGAGGCCGATGATGATTCCGAAAAACAGTTGAATGAATAAGGCAATACCGGTCCAACTCATAGTGTTCCCTCCTGCATGAAATAAGTTCTATCTGATATATGGTAGTATCTCCGGCACTGAGTTGGAATAATCAAAAATTTAGAGAAAAAACCTTTACATATAAAAAGACCAAACCCTATACAAGGATTTGGTCCATTTAAACAAATGCTTATCTAACTCCTGATTGTCCTGTCCAGCCTCACCCAGCTCCGCGAAGCCGCTTCGGGCCTGCTTCTGAAGACAAAAAACGTATCAGTACCATGAACGAAAGCAGCTGTCGGAAAAATCAGCCAGTTCCGTTTAATTTAAGCGGAAGTTTTTCTTTTTTCATCAATCACTGTTCCATCATGCAGAATTAGCTTCGGTGCGCTGTTGTTAGCAACAGTTTCTTTTGTAATGATGCATTTTGTAATATCGTCCCTAGAAGGCAGTTCAAACATGACATCAAGCATAATGCCTTCAATAATCGAACGAAGTCCCCGCGCTCCTGTCTTGCGCTCAATTGCTTTTTTCGCAATTTCTTGAAGGGCAGCGTCTTCGAATTCCAATTCCACACCATCAAGTTCAAGCATTTTTTGATATTGTTTTACCAATGCATTTTTTGGTTTTGTTAAAATTTCAACTAAAGCATCTTCATCTAACTGCTCAAGGCTTGCAATAACAGGCAAACGCCCTACAAATTCAGGTATTAATCCGAATTTCAATAAGTCTTCTGGCAGAACTTTTGAAAGAAGATCTTTATCATCAACTTCAGGAATTTTTGAATCGCCGCCGAATCCAATAACTTTTTGTCCTAAACGTCTTTTAATAATTGGTTCAATGCCATCGAATGCTCCGCCGCAAATAAACAGGATGTTCGTTGTATCAATCTGAATGAACTCTTGATGAGGATGCTTGCGCCCTCCTTGAGGAGGCACGCTTGCAACCGTACCTTCAAGAATTTTCAACAATGCCTGTTGTACCCCTTCTCCGGAAACATCCCTTGTTATTGAAGGATTCTCAGATTTACGGGCAATTTTATCAATTTCATCAATGTAAATGATCCCTTTTTCCGCTTTTTCAACATCATAGTCTGCGGCTTGAATGAGTTTTAGCAAAATGTTTTCAACGTCTTCCCCGACATACCCTGCTTCTGTCAGTGAAGTAGCATCAGCGATCGCAAAAGGTACATTTAAGATTCGGGCTAATGTTTGGGCAAGCAATGTTTTACCGCTTCCTGTCGGTCCGATCATACATATATTGCTTTTTGATAGCTCGACATCATCAATCTTGCTGTTGGAATTAATCCGTTTATAATGATTGTATACGGCAACAGAAAGTGACTTTTTTGCTTGATCCTGCCCGATGACATATTCATCAAGAATTTCACGAATTTCTTTTGGTTTCGGCACATCTTTGAACTCCACTTCTTCCTCAGTGCCTAACTCTTCCTCCACAATTTCAGTACATAATTCAATACACTCATCACATATATATACACCCGGACCGGCAACTAATTTTCGGACCTGGTCTTGTGTTTTTCCACAGAAAGAACACTTTAGCTGTCCTTTTTCATCATTAAATTTAAACATGATATTCACCCCTTCAAGAACTTCCTATATACAAATACGGATCACAAGCGAACTTTTCTTATTATTCAGCCTTTTCTAAGAAAAAATCTAGCAGTTATGTATTGCATTGTATCACATTTTTTAGATAGACAGAAACTAATTAATCTTAAATTAAGTTAAGTTACGTTATGGATCCTCAAATAAAAAATTATGTACTAATTCATCATATCCAGAAACACGCTGCTTAAATCCTATATTTTTCAACTTATTAATTTTCTCTTTATATATGTATATGTATAAAACAAGGCACGATTGCATCGCGCCTTGCATTTAGTAATTATTTACTATTTTCTACAGGTGTACTTTCAACTGTTTTGCTGTTTTCTACAAGGAAATCAATCGTTTTTCGATTTTGAATATTTCCTTTTATACCTTCAAGGCTTCCTATAGCTTTTTTAATGTCCTCTACTGACATGTTATACATTTCTGCCATTTTTTGCAACTCTTCATTTACTTCTTCATCCGTTGCATCTATTTTTTCTGCTTTTGCAATGGCCTCAAGAGTAAGGGCAATGCGAACACGCTTTTCAGCTTCTTCTTTCATTTGTTCACGAAGAGCACTTTCATCTTGTCCTGAGAATTGGAAGTATAAATCAAGAGTCAAGCCTTGCATTTGCAAACGCTGTTCAAATTCGTTCACCATGCGGTCCACTTCATTCTCAACCATTACTTCCGGAAGATCGAATTCTGCATTTTCAGTTGCCTTTTCAACAACGGTATCACGAACATAGTGCTCAGCTTCATGCTGTTTATCTTTTTCTAATCGTTCTTTGATTTTTGCTTTCAGCTCATCAAAAGTTTCCGCTTCTTCATCCACGTCTTTTGCAAATTCATCATCAAGCTCAGGAAGAATTTTTGTTTTTACTTCATGAACTTTCACTTTAAATACTGCAGGTTTACCTGCTAATTCTGCAGCATGGTACTCTTCAGGGAACGTTACCTGAATTTCTTTTTCTTCCCCGGCAGCTGTACCTACTAATTGCTCTTCAAAGCCTGGAATGAATGAACCTGAGCCAAGTTCAAGCGAATAGTTTTCACCTTTTCCGCCTTCAAACGCTTCTCCATCAACAAAACCTTCAAAGTCAATTACAACGATGTCGCCATTTTCAGCAGTTCCTTCTTCTTTCATTACAATCTCTGCATGGCGTTCTTGAATAGCTTTTATTTCATTATCTACATCTTCGTCAGTTACAGTCGTATCAAATGCTTCTACTTCAATTCCTTTGTATTCGCCAAGTTTCACTTCTGGCTTTACTGTAACAGTCGCTTTAAAAATTAAACTTTTGCCCTTTTCAATTTGTTCAACATCAATTTCAGGGCGGCCAACAGGCTCAATACCAGTTTCTTCAATCGCATTTACATATGCATCAGGTAATAGGTAATCAATTGCTTCCTGGTAAAGAGATTCAACTCCAAAACGCTTTTCAAAAAGGGAACGAGGCATTTTTCCTTTACGGAAACCAGGAACACTAACCTGTTTTACTACCTTTTTAAATGCGAAGTCTAAGCCTTCGTTGAATTTCTCTGCATCGACTTCGAATGTAAGAACCCCGCGGCTCCCTTCTAATTTTTCCCAATTCGCAGACATACTGTTTTTTCCCTCCAACAAATCTATTAATCATTTTCAATGATCGAAAATCGTCTGAATATGTCTTGTCTTGCAAGTCATAATCCATTGTTTTCAAATAAAATTTTTCTGTTTACATATTACAACCATTACATTATAACATACGTTGGCGTTCTTTCAACAGCCATGCCTAAATATTCGGATAAGAAATTTCTTCTACATCCCTGATAATTTTCAAAGCTTTATTTATTTCTTCTGCAGGGATATGATATTTCTCAGCCAGCTTGTCGAGTGAATAAGATGACCCGAAATATTCCAACCCTATAAAATGGTAGGCAGCTGCCCAAACGGAAGGATCAGTCGGCCCGAGATCAAACGGATACATAAGAAAGAAATGCCGTTCAATTAACATCCTAATATTTTCAAACAAGACCGGATCCTCGTTTCCGAGTGTATCTTTTAACTTATCAGTGATCTCGAACATTTTGTTTTGTTCACGAATATCTGTTAATTTAGCTGGAATAAGATATTCTGATTTGCCAAATTTATTGACACGAACTTCTTTTTCATATTCTTGCTCTTTTAATATGTTCAGCAGCATCGTTTTTAAGAATGGATGTCCATCTTCTGAAATGAAATAAGATTTTATTTCTTCGATAAATGGACGAATGTTTTGCTTTGACAACTTTGCGACCTTCAGTATTTGCTCTTTAGGGTCATGACTAGAAAACAAGCTTTTTTTAGCCTCTTGCAATGAGTGCGAGTTTTCTTCTTCCACTCGCTTTTCCTTTTTACCCTCGGTCATTTTTTTGCTTAAATGGAGTATTCTTGAAAAATGTTCAAACTTCTCCGGCGGGATTTCCTTTTCTTCCAAAAGAGCTTCGATCACGGCTACAATTTCTTCAAATTCGTTCAACTGAATAAGAATGCTTATATACAATTCTACAATTTTAAAATAATCGCCGATCCCCTCCTTGAGCATCTCCTTCGCCAGCAGTTTTGCCTCTCTAAGATTTCCCGATTCAAAATTGGCAAGTACTAGTCCAATATGAATATCGGTATTCTCCGGGTCAAAATTCTTTGCTTCAGATAGTAATTGGATTGCCTCATTATATTTTTTTTGCTGAAGTTTTTCCATTCCTTTTTCCATTAACCTTTTTTCCAAATCGGGAAACAGTATAATGTTACCATTATTGATACGATCCCGTTTTTTCATACCGGATACCGCCTTACTAATTTAGTTAACGTTAGTTTAGCACGAAGGGACCGTGAAAAAAAGATTCACAGTAAGAACCGTGAATCTAAACATTTAAAGTTTTCTTTTCATATTCTTTTATATATTCCTCTAGCTGCAATGTAATTTCAATTTCATCCCAACCGTTTAGAAGAAGTTTTTTCCAATATGGATGAATTTCAAAAGAAGCTTTAAAACCTTTTTCATCTGAAACATGCTGATCTTCTAGATTAATTGTTAATAAGTACGGCTGGTCTTTAGCCTGCTCAAGAAGATATGCAACCTGTTCTGCTTCTAAAGTTATGGGCAGCATCCCGTTCTTCAAACAATTTTGATAAAAGATGTCAGCAAACGAAGGAGCAATGATCGCTCTAAAACCATAGTCCAAAAGCGCCCATGGTGCATGCTCCCTAGAAGATCCGCAGCCGAAATTTTCATTGACAATTAAGATTGTTGCTCCTTGATTTTCCGGAAAATTCAATTCAAACTCCGGGTTCAAAGTACCGTCCGGCAAAAAGCGCCAATCATAAAATAAAAATTCCCCAAATCCCGTTTTTTCAATTCTTTTTAAAAATTGTTTTGGAATAATTTGATCTGTATCAACATTTGCTCGATCAAGTGCAACTGCTTTTCCTTTAAATTGTTGAAATCCGCTCATAGAAAATCCTCCTTTCTAAACAGCCTCTGTCACAGCTAATTTTCGAACATCCACAAACCTTCCGTAAATGGCAGCTGCGGCAGCCATGGCTGGACTTACTAGATGAGTGCGGGCACCCGCTCCCTGCCTTCCTTCGAAGTTTCGGTTTGAAGTCGAGGCACAATGTTCTCCTGGAGGAACTACATCGGAATTCATACTCAAACACATACTGCAGCCGGAATCTCTCCATTCAAATCCAGCTTCAAGAAAAATCTTATCTAGTCCTTCCTCTTCCGCTTGCCGCTTTACCTGTTGCGATCCTGGCACAACAAGAGCTCTTACTCCTGGATGCACTCGCCTTCCTTTCGCAATTTCTGCAGCCGCCCTTAAATCTTCAATTCGAGAATTCGTACATGAACCAATAAACACATGCTGAATCTCAATATCTTCAATTTTTGTTCCTTCTGAAAGCCCCATATATGATAAGGCTCTTTCAAGTGATTTCCGCTCAGTCTCTGTTTTTGCTTCACTTAAGTAAGGGACATGTCCAGTGATTGGCGAAGTCATTCCTGGATTTGTTCCCCAGCTTACCATTGGTTCAATATCGCTCCCGTTAATGGAAAGCACTTTATCATAATAAGCATCCGGATCTGATGCAAGTTTCTTCCATTGAGATACCTTTTCTTCAAAACTTTTTCCCTTCGGTGCATATTTTCTGCCTCTTAAATAAGAAAAAGTAGTTTCATCTGGGCTGATTAAACCTGCTCTCGCACCGCCTTCAATTGACATATTGCATATCGTCATCCGTTCTTCCATCGACATATTTTCAATAACTTCTCCGCAATATTCAATGATGTACCCAGTTCCAAACTTTACTCCAAATTTAGCTAAGATGTACAAAATCACATCTTTTGCGCTAACCATCGGGGCAAGTTTGCCATTTATTTCAAGTTTTAATGTTTTCGGTTTTGTTTGCCAGAGCGTTTGAGTTGCCAATACGTGCTCTACTTCGCTAGTCCCAATGCCAAATGCAAGTGCTCCAAATGCACCGTGAGTGGATGTATGACTATCTCCGCAAACCACTGTCAAACCAGGCTGTGTCAATCCAAGCTCAGGTCCGATAACATGTACAATTCCCTGCTCCGGGCTGTTTAAATCCGCTAACGGAATTCCGAACTCTTTACAATTCTTTTCAAGTGTACTAATTTGATTTAATGCCACTTCATCATCAATTTTAAACCGGTTAATTGTCGGAACGTTATGGTCCATTGTCGCAAATGTCTTATCAGGTCTTCTTACTTTCCGGTTTTTGAGCCTAAGACCTGAGAAAGCTTGAGGAGATGTTACTTCATGAACAAGATGAAGATCAATATAAAGCAAGTCCGGCTTTCCTTCTTCACGATATACGACATGCTGTTCCCATATTTTATCTATAATCGATTTTCCCATGTCGATCCCCCTCTGTTTTAAGTAAAAATTTGCTGATAACAGGGGCTGACTCATAAAAGGTCTTACTCCCTCCGGCAAGACAATATTTAGAATGATTTTTTTGTGTGATTGTCTATTTGTTGTATTGGAGGGTCTGACCCTTTGTTTATGAGTCAGCCCCTATCCTTCCTATGCATTAGTCTCATATGCTTAAACTCAATTCATGATCTAAAAGCGCCGCTTTTATTTTTTCTACCATCTCTGTAGTGGTAATAATCTTCGCGTCAGAAGAAACAAGATCTTTTGTTCTGTACCCAGCATTAAGTACATGATTAACGGCGTTTTCCACTGCTTTTGCTTCATCTTCCAACCCAAACGAGAGGCGAAGCATCATGGCAGCTGATAAAATCATTGCAATTGGATTCGCGATGTTTTTGCCTTGTATATCAGGAGCTGACCCGTGAATTGGTTCATATAAATAAGGGCCGGTTAATGAAAGGCTTGCTGAAGGAAGCATTCCAAGCGATCCGGTCAGAACGGATGCTTCATCACTCAAAATATCTCCAAACATATTTTCAGTTACTATGACATCAAACTGTTTCGGATTTTTGATCAATTGCATCGCAGCATTATCCACAAGCATATGCTGAAGTTCTACGTCAGGGAATTTCTTTGCAATCTCTTCAGCGACTTCACGCCACATCCTGCTTGATTCAAGAACATTTGCCTTATCTACCGATGTAACCTTTTTCTTTCTTTTTCTTGCTAGCTTGAACGCCGTTTCAATCACGCGTTCCATTTCTTCCCTTTGGTAAAAGAGCGTATCGACTGCTGCTTCCTTTCCGTTTCTGTTCAAACGCTCACTCGGTTTTCCAAAGTATAGGCCGCCGGTCAACTCCCTTACCATCAGCATATCCACATCCTCAATCACTTCTGGTCGAAGCGGCGAGGAATCAGCAAGACTTTTATAAAAAGTTGTTGGTCTTAAGTTCGCAAACAAATTTAATTCTTTGCGAATTTTTAACAAACCTTGTTCAGGCCGAAGATGAACAGGAAGCTGATCCCATTTCGGCCCACCTACCGCACCAAGCAAAACTGCGTCGCTTTCTTTACAAAGCGAAACCGTTTCTTCAGGCAATGGACTCCCAGTTGCATCGTAAGCTTCTCCTCCAATTTTTCCATAGGAAAATTCAAATTGGCGGCCAAATCGTTCTCCAACTGCCTGCAAAATTTGTAATGCACCGGCAGTTACTTCTTTTCCAATCCCATCTCCAGGCAATACAGCAATTTTTTTTGCCATCGGAATTCCCCTCCGTTTATTCCACATTAATTGCTAGTAACCACTTCCGATTTTTCTCCAACATATATGACGCGATTGACTGCATTTAGATAGGCTTTGGCTGAAGCTTCGAGAACATCCTGAGCTAGCCCTCTTCCGCTTGTTTCTTTTCCTGCATAGCGCATTTTGACATACACCTGAGCGAGTGCATCCCTGCCGGCTCCAACTGATTGAATTCGATAATCAAGCAAATTAATTTTTTCTTTCATACATTTTTCAAGTGTGTTATATAACGCTTCAATACTGCCTGCACCGGTTCCGGCTTCTTGGATTATTTCATTATCACGGCCTGAAAGTGTAACCGTAGCAGTCGGTACTTGATTTGTTCCATATTGGATCTGAATCGAAATCAAGTCGTAAAAACGCTCTTCTTTTGTAAGTTTTTCTTCTAATACAATCGCAGCTAAGTCATCGTCAGTCATTTCTTTTTTTCGATCGGCCAAATCTTTAAAAACTTTAAACAAGTGGTCAATATCTTCATCAGGCACTGCTAAACCAAGTTCATTTAATCGGTTTTTAAATGCATGCCGGCCAGAATGCTTTCCGAGCACAAGTGAATTTGATTGGAACCCGACAAGGTCAGGAGAGATAATTTCATAAGTAGACTTTTCTTTTAAAACTCCATCTTGATGTATTCCTGATTCATGAGCAAACGCATTTTTCCCAACTACCGCCTTATTCGCCGGAACAACCATTCCAGTCAGTTTACTGACAAGGCTGCTTGTTCTGCTTATTTCTTTTAAATTTAATCTAGTCTCTGCATTAAAATGATCTTTTCGAATATAAAGTGCGACAGCTAATTCTTCAAGGGCTGCATTACCTGCCCGTTCGCCGATTCCGTTTATCGTCCCTTCAACTTGTGTAGCGCCATTTTCGACTGCAGAAAGGGCGTTGGCAATTGCCAATCCTAGATCATCATGGCAATGGGATGATAGCTCGACTTTATGAATGGAAGGAACATTTTCTTTTAAATAACGGAAAATGTTCCCATATTCTTGCGGAGTACTGTAGCCGACTGTATCCGGAATATTAATGACATGGGCGCCAGCTTGTATGACTGCTTCGATAATTTCAGCAAGATAAGGAAGCTCAGTCCGGCTGGCATCTTCTGCTGACCACTGAATAATTGGAAATTTCTTTGCCGCATATTTAACGGCCGCAACAGCCGTTTCTTTTACTTGTTCAGCAGTTTGTTTGAGTTTATATTGGCGGTGAATCGGCGAGGTTGCAATAAATACATGCAACCTCGGCTCTGCTCCCCCTTTTAATGCTTCCCATGCTGCATCAATATCCGCCATTACTGATCTCGCTAAACCAGTAACGGAACAGTTTTTTACTGTCTGGGCAATTTGTTCTACAGAAGCAAAATCCCCTTTCGAAGCGGCAGGGAAGCCGGCTTCGATTATATCGACATTCAACCGTTCAAGCTGCCTGGCAATCTCAAGCTTTTCTGATTGATTCAAATTGACGCCGGCTGATTGTTCCCCGTCTCTCAAAGTCGTATCAAAAATTTTAATTTTTCGCACTCGCGACCACTTCTTTCTTTTTGTCTTTATTAACAAATGGCATCATTTTTCTTAATTCTCTTCCGACTTTTTCAATTGGATGTTCTTTTTCACGCTCATTGATAGCGTTAAAGACAGGACGGTTCGCTTGGTTTTCTAAAATCCAGCCTTTCGCAAATTTACCTTCCTGAATATCTTTTAATACAGCTTTCATTTCTTGTTTCACTTGATCGTTTATAACACGCGGACCGCTTACGAAATCACCCCATTGAGCTGTGTCTGAAATGGAGTAGCGCATACCGGCTAAGCCGCCTTCGTACATAAGATCCACGATCAATTTAAGTTCGTGCAAACATTCAAAATAAGCGAGTTCCGGCTGATAACCTGCTTCTGTCAGCGTTTCAAATCCTGCTTTAACAAGTGCTGTAAGCCCGCCGCAAAGAACAGCCTGTTCACCGAATAAATCGGTTTCTGTTTCTTCTTTAAATGTTGTTTCAAGAGCCCCTGCGCGTAAAGAACCAATTGCTTTTGCATAAGCAAGCGCAAGTTCCTTTGCTTCTCCGGAAACATCTTGATAAATGGCAAACAAAGCAGGGACTCCAGCCCCTTCTTGATACGTTCTTCTTACTAAATGACCTGGGCCTTTTGGTGCGACAAGCAATACATCACATTCTTTTGGCGGAACAATTTGGTTAAAATGAATGTTAAATCCGTGGGCAAACATCAAAGCCTGGTTTGTTAAATTTGGTTCGATTTCTTCTTTATACACTTTCGGCTGCAATTCATCAGGAAGCAAAATCATTACCACATCTGCCTGTGCTGTTGCTTCACCAACCGAATAAACTTTAAAACCGTCTTGTTCAGCTTTCTCCCATGATTTCCCTTTTCTTAATCCGATAACAACATCAACTCCGCTGTCACGCATGTTTTGTGCATGGGCGTGTCCTTGAGAACCGTACCCGATTACTGCTACCTTTTTCCCGTTTAAATATTGTTCATTTGCATCTCCGTTATAGTACATTTTTGCCATGTTACATCTTCCTTTCCTTTTTTAAATTTATTTAATTAAACGATAGAAATTGTTTTGGCTGAATTTGATGTACGCTGGATTCCTCTCGGGAATGCCGTCGTACCCGTTCTTGCCAGTTCTTTGATTCCATATGGTTTTATCAATTCGATAAATGCCTCCACCTTTTCAGTTTCACCTGTAATTTGAATAACCAAGCTGTCTTTGCTCACATCGATAACAGAAGCCCGAAACGGTTGAATAAGTGAATAGATTTCACTTCTGGTATGAGGCGGAGCAAGAACTTTTATTAACGCAAGTTCCCGGGCTACAATTGATTGATCACTCATATCGGTGACTTTGATAACATCAATTTGTTTGTTTAATTGTTTTGTAATTTGTTCGATGATTCTGTCATTTTCTACGTGAACAACACAGGTGATTCTTGATACCCCTTCTTGTTCCGAATGTCCAACTGTAATGCTTTCGATATTGTAATTCCGTTTGGAAAATAGATTAGTAATGCGGTTTAACACACCGGGACGATTTAAAACTGTTAAGGAAATAATCCTCTTCACTGTTTAACACCTACCATTTCATGAATCCCTTTTCCTGGTGCGATCATCGGATAGACATTTTCATCAGGATTTACATGGAAATCGAGAAGAACCGGCTCCCGAGTATGCAAAACTTGATCAAGGATTGTTTCCGCTTCTTCTTCTGTGTGAATTTCATAGCCTTTTATTCCATATGCTTCCGCCAATTTCACGAATGAAGGCAGTGTTGGAAACTTACTATGTGAATAACGGGATTGATAAAAGATCTCCTGCCATTGCCGGACCATTCCGAGTGCTTGGTTGTTAAGAATAATTATTTTTATCGGAAGCTGTAGTTCGGCAATAACCGCAAGCTCCTGGCTGCACATTTGAAAACCGCCATCACCTGAAATCGAAAGGACACATGCATCAGGGTCTGCCAGCTGGGCTCCAATGCTTGCGGGAAGCCCAAAACCCATTGTTCCTAAACCGCCAGACGTTACCCATCTGTCCGGCTTTTTTAAAGGATAATATTGAGCTGCCCACATTTGATGTTGTCCAACATCAGTGACAACAATTGCGTCGCCATTCGTTTTCTCATACAGCATCTCCATAACTTTTTGCGGTTTTAGTGTAGCATCTTTCTCATAGTGGAACGGATGCTTTGTTTTCCATTCCTGTATAGTGTTCAACCATTCCGTGTTCTCTGGCCGCTTTCCTTCTTGAGCGATCAGCTGGGTTAATGCCTCCTTGGCGTCAGCAACAACCGGAATTTGTGTTGGAACATTTTTGCCGATCTCTGCAGGATCAATATCAATATGTGCAACTGTCGCCTTTGGGGCAAAATGCTGCAGGTTTCCGGTAAGCCGGTCATCAAAACGAGCCCCGATATTAATGAGTAAATCACATTCATACAGTGCCATATTGGCTGAATAACAACCATGCATACCTGCCATTCCTACAAACAAAGGATGGTTTGCCGGAAATCCTCCTAAACCAAGGAGCGTATGGACAACAGGGATTTGCTGCTGTTCGGCATATTTCTTTAATTCTTCTGATGCTTTCGCATGAAGGACGCCTGCACCAGCTAAAATAACCGGACGTTTTGCACTGCTTACTGCCTCTGTTAATTTTCTAATCTGTAAATAATTTGGCTGGGTATTCGGCTGATATCCCGGCAAATTGACTTCCACATCATCTGGAACAACAGCAACAGACGCAGCCATATCTTTCGGAATATCGATTAAGACCGGACCCGGCCTTCCGCTCGAGGCAATATAAAATGCTTCTTTTACGATCCGAGGAATGTCTTCAATGTTGCGAACCTGGTAATTGTATTTGGTTATTGGCGTCGTAATACCGAGAATATCTGCCTCCTGAAAAGCGTCCGTCCCGATTACTCCTGTTGCTACTTGCCCTGTAAATACTACAAGCGGTAAGGAATCCATCATGGCATCTGTCAATCCGGTCACAATGTTAGTAGCTCCAGGACCAGATGTGGCAATGACTACCCCTGGTTTCCCAGTGATTCTTGCGTAACCTTCGGCAGCATGAATGCCTCCTTGTTCATGCCTGGGGAGCACATGTAAGATCTTAGAATCGTAAAGCTTATCGTAAATCGGAAGAACAGCCCCACCCGGATATCCAAAGATTACTTCAACATTTTCCTTTACCAGTGCTTCAAGCAATAATTCTGCGCCACTTATCGCCTTTTTTTCAGCCTTTTTTTCCGTAAAGGCAGTTTCCTGCAACATTTTTGAGACCTCCTATTATTCACTGATTAAAAATGAATTGAAAAAAGCCCTTCCATCCCCCAAACAGCCCACTACACTTGGGCCTAAGGGGTGAAAAGGCTTTGAAACCTGTTCCACGGTACCACCCTTATTCACGCATAATTTGCGTGCACTCATGAACAGCAAGAATTTTGCTGCTCGTTTTGATAACGGGTGCCGTGCACCCGACCGGCCCTACTTGAATTCTCTTTCAAGCCAATGCTCGGAGGTGAGTTCATTTTATGGTGCCATTGCCAGTTCTCAGCTTCTCCGGCTCTCTGTTAATGGCGGTCCATAAAACTACTTATCCTCTTCAACGCTTTAGATTATTTAGCTAACATGCGGGGCTTCCTGTTGAAAATTTACTTTAACTCCCTCTTTAACTACTCGTTCCCTGAATTTTTCCAATAATTTTTTCGTGTGGACGCCAGGTACACCATCTCCGATTACTCTGCCATCCACTTTTACAACTGCAATAACTTCAGCTGCGGTTCCTGTAAGGAAAACCTCATCTGCCGTATAAACATCATGTCTTGTAAACGGCTCTTCTTTCACCTCGTAGCCAAGCTCTTCAGCAATTTCCATTACAGCGTTTCTAGTAATGCCTTCGAGAGCTCCAACATAGCCAGGGGGTGTTATGAAAACCCCGTTTTTTACGATGAAAATATTATCTGCCGATCCTTCAGCGACATAGCCCTGATCATTTAGCATAAGCGCTTCTTTAACGTTCGCTAAATGAGCTTCGATTTTAACGAGTACATTATTTAAGTAGTTTAAGGATTTTACTTTAGGGCTTAATACATCCGACCTATTTCGCCTTGTTGCTACTGTGACAATTTCCAGTCCTTTTTCATATAATTCTTTAGGATAAATAGATAGCGGTTCGACAATAACAACAACGCTAGCTTCTTTACAATTATTTGGATCTAAACCTAGATCTCCAACGCCTCTTGAGACAACAACCCGAATATAGGCATCTTCGAACCGGTTTCTTTGCACTGTTTCAGCGATGATTTCTGTTAACTCATCCTGAGTATGAGGAATTTCAAGCATAATCGACTTTGCCGATCTATAGAGCCGATCCATATGCTCTTTCATTCGAAAGATATTGCCGCTGTATACGCGAATTCCTTCAAAAACTCCGTCTCCGTACAAAAACCCATGATCATATACCGAAATTTTGGCGTTCTCTTTTGTCACAAATTCGCCGTTTAAATATATCCATTGTTCGGACACGAAAAACGCACCTCCATACTGTAATAAACAAACACTTTAAACTGTTGAAATTTAAATTGAAAAAGACTTCAATTACGGAAGCAACCATATAGCTTTTTACTTGCCGTTCACATTATGATTTTTATACATCATGAGTTGGTACAGAAACGGTTTTTGCCGATCTTTATTGCCAGAAAGTTCGGTTTATTTGAGGATTATCTTACGCTCATTTTATTTTAGAGTCAATAGCCTTTTTGTGAATTATTTGATAATTCCAATTTATCAGTTTTGTTGTATCCGCTTACAATATTGACATGCTAATATTTTTTGGAGAAAAAAATTTTTTTGAATTTTTATGTGATCAGAGGGGAATTTTGCTATCGTGGAAAGGGGAAAAACGCATCACAGTATTAATAGAAAAAATCCTCCATTTATGTTACTTTTTCTTACATTTAAGGAAGCGTTTCCAATATAAAGGTTAGGGTTAAAGTAGAAAAGACATCGTATAAAACAAAAGGTCAGACTCCTCCAATACAATATATAGACAAACACTATTCAAAACCATTCTATATATTATCATGGTTGGAGGAAGTCAGACCATTTTTAGTTTAACTAATGCACAGCATCATTTAATTTAAGAAAAAAGATAGTGCATTTGCCAAGCAGATTTATGAACACCCACTGCCCTGCGCCAGCCCGCTTGAATCCGCCGGCCCTTGCTCTACTCCTCAGCTGTTTTCTCAAACGGTATCTCGTCTCTTCTCGTTTTGGTCAGGTAGATGACTAAGCATAAGATTATTACGAGGAAGATCGCGCTTGTCCCTGTCGTACCCAGACCTAGGCCACCGTTATGGGAAGGTTGTGACAAGAAGTCACCAAGAGAGGCACCGAAAGGACGGGTCAATATATAGGCGATCCAGAAGGCCAGCACACCATTCAGCTTGAAGAAATAGTAGGCGATTGTTACCGCCACGATCATTGCTGCGAATATGAGCCCCGACTTCAAGTAACCCAAATTCATATCCTCTGATAATAGGTCACCGGCTGCAGTACCTAATGCAAAGGTGAACAGGATGGCCAACCAATAATACGCTTCCCTCTTGGTCGTGTAGATGGAGTGAATAGATAGAGTCTTTTCACTCGAGTACCATAACACAAAGGTTGCAAGCAATAATATGGTGAAGATGATGGTGCTCGTTTGCAGAGGAACTCCTAAGTTGTCCGTAAGGTTATCGGTCACTAGCGTGCCGACCACGCTGATCAGCACGACCACGAGCCAGTAAATCGTCGGCATATATTTCCTTGATCTAAACTGGAAGAACAATGTGATGACCAAGAGAACAGTCATGACTAGGGTCGTGTTGGTTAAGCCCCAATTCATTTTAAAGTTTAAGAAGTCTGCGGCCGTCTCTCCCACCGTCGTTGCCATAATCTTAATAATCCAAAAGAATATCGTGGCTTGTGGAACCTTGTTTAACATCTGTCTCCCTAGTGATGAGGTTATCTCCATATTTTTTTCCAATGAACTCATCTCCTTTTTGTTATAGATGAACCGTAAATATGTCCCAAAATAATTTCAAATACTCGTTTATTAATATTATTTTAAAAATAGTGGTTAAAAGACCTATACCCTACTTTAATATGCTGCAATTAAATGCATCTAAAAATCTAATTAAATTTAGATTAAGAGTCCATTAAAAGTCTTTAATTTTCTTTAATTCCTTTGGCAAAACCCCTGTTTAATGCATTGGTCAAAACAAAAAACCTCCTATATCGTTAGCAATTAAGTCAATATTACGGTGTAATTTCTTACATAACCGTTATACTGACTGTTTCACTAAACGATATAAGAGGTTGAATTAAGTGCGGGAAAGCACTTTATTATGTAGCGTCCCAGGAGAGATTCGAACTCCCGACCGACGGCTTAGAAGGCCGTTGCTCTATCCAGCTGAGCTACTGGGACACGAGTTATCATATCAAAGACAAGTTTTATTATATTAGCCTAATAATTAATTGTCAACACTAAGCAGCAATATTTTTTAAAACAATGGAATGAGGGAAGAAAATCTGCTTCCCTCATGTTCCATATGATATTTCTATCACTTTTGAAGTCTAAATTCCGAAAATAAATCAGGCATTTCTCCTGATTCAATATCATACACATGCATAAAAGCCGACTCTCCGGACAGCTCTAAAATTACGTATGTTCTTTCCTTGCGCAGCCTAGGCAAAAGAATGCTTCCCGGGTTTATAAACAACATATCATCAATCATTTCAGCACCAAGGACATGGGAATGTCCAAAGCAAATAATATCAGCGTTCACTTCTTTCCCGCGATAGCTGAGGTTTAATAAAGAACTTTTAACAGAGTAGCGGTGTCCATGAGTAACCAATATCTGTCTGTCACCGACTTCTTCAAGCCTTTCTTCAGGAAACCTTCTATCAAAATCACAATTTCCTCGTACCGCCCGAAAATGCTCCAAAATGGGGTCAGAACTTGAAAGCTCAGAGTCTCCACAATGAAGCATGATGTCCACTTCATCCCCGTGCTTTTCAAGCAATTTTTCAAGCTCTACTTTAGACCCGTGACTGTCACTGACAATCAGAATTTTGGTCATGGCCTCTCTTCCCTTTCTAAAACGATATCAAGCTGCTCTTCTAATTTTCTTAAGGCATTAGCACGATGACTGATTAGATTTTTCTCCTCCGGAGATAGCTCTGCCATTGCCTTTCCTTTCTCCACTACATAGAAAATCGGATCATAGCCGAATCCGTTCGTACCTCTTCTTTCTTTCAAAATCAAGCCTTCACATGTACCGGAAAATAGTAAAGTTGGCTGATTGGGAAACGCAACAGCAAGGGAACAGTAAAACCTGGCAGTCCGTTCATTATCCCGGACGCCTTCCAACTCTTTAAGTACTTTGTCCATGTTTGCTTCATCGTTTTTTTCCTCGCCTGCATAACGTGCCGAATATATGCCTGGCCTGCCGTCTAAAGCATCTACGATCAAGCCTGAATCATCAGCAATAACCATCTTGCCCAATTGCTTAGAAACAGTTTCAGCCTTTAATACAGCATTTTCTTCAAACGTTGAGCCCGTTTCCTCAATTTCGCCTATTTCAGGATAATCAAGAAGGGTTTTTACCTGAAAACCCTTTGACTTGAACATCGATTCAAACTCTTTCGCTTTTCCTCTGTTTTTTGTGGCAATAATAACCTCTTTCACTTAACTTTTCCTCTCTTTGCCTTCTCTATTTTGTTTAATTAGGTTTGAAATTTTATCTCCAAGCACTTCTTGTTGAATTTCAAATAATTCCATAAGCCCTTCCTGCGCTACTTTCAATAAATCCTGCAATTGCCCATAGGAGAAGGTAGATTCTTCACCTGTTCCTTGCAATTCAACAAATTCCCCGCTTCCGGTCATCACTACATTCATATCTACTTCCGCTTTTGAGTCTTCTACATAATTCAAGTCCAATACAATTTGTTTATTTTCGAGAATCCCTACACTTGTTGCTGCAAGAAAATCATTTACGGGATACTTTCCAAGCGACTTTTTTTCATAAAGCTTATAGAGTGCCATAGCCATAGCTACAAACGCACCGGTAATCGCTGCAGTTCTTGTCCCGCCATCTGCTTGAATAACGTCACAATCAAGCCAAATTGTTCTTTCTCCAATGTTCTCTAAATCTACAACTGCCCGTAAAGCTCGGCCGATCAGCCGCTGAATTTCCATCGTGCGGCCTGACACTTTGCCTTTTGAAGATTCCCTTATGTTTCTTTGTTCAGTCGCTCTTGGAAGCATCGAATATTCTGCCGTAATCCATCCTTTTCCTTCCCCGCGCATGAACGGCGGAACCCTATCATCAATACTTGCCGTACAAATAACTTTCGTGTCTCCAACTGTAATAAGGACAGAGCCTTCAGGATGTTTCAAAAAATTCGGTTCAATATGTATCGTTCTTAATTGCATTGATTCTCGGCCATCAACACGCATGTAAAGTCCTCCTTCAGTTTGGCAATGCCTAAATTTAAAAAGACTGCCAAACGCTTTTCAGCATTAAAGAAGAGGCGGCATGAAATGCCAACCTCTTACGTTGTCATAATATAGTATAGCAAAAATGATTTATTAAAAACTACCTGTGTTCACTTTTTCAGGACGGGATACAGGTTCTGTAAGCTTTTCGCCGTTTTCATTTACTATTTCTGTTTTTCCCTTCACCTTTATTGATACGCTTTCAATTCCTTTTTGTTCTGTTAAAGAAAGAACGAGCGAGTTCAACACATGCTGGGAAATCATTTTATCTTTAAAGCTTCCATAAATAGCATCATTAAAATTTAAAGTAACATTTCCATTTTCCATTTTTGGTTTATCCAATAGCTTTGCATCCGGATTGATTTCGCTTAGTAGAGGCGAGCCATTTCCCGGCCCTTTAATCAGTTCAGAAACTGCTGCTACAATGCTGTCTTTCTCCGTATTTTCTACACGACGAGTGACAGGAACATAATAATAAGAATCTTCATCCCCGCCAAGATAATAGACGGTTACAGCTTTCGAATTTGTAATGTCTGCCACATCAGTCGTATCCATGTTTATTCCATCTTTTCTGCTTAACTCTCCGCTGATTGGGGTTCCGTTAACCGGCATCTCTGTTAACTCTTTTCCGTTCATTTGGATTTTTACTTTTTGAACAGAATCAAATTGAGTTAACGTCCATGTAATAGACTGCAGGATTTTTAATTCATCCTCTGGTTTGTAGTTGGCAAATTCTTTGGAGAAATCAACAACAGCCGTCCCATCTTTTATTTTTACCGTCATTTTCGTATCAGCCGGCAATACAGCCCTGAATCCATTAGGAAGAAGTTCTGAAACCGGCCCTTGATCAACTAGGTATTCGAGCGCTTGTTTCGCTACACTTTTCGTTTTTGGAAGAGCCAATGTTTGCGGAACAACATATCCATCTTTATCAATTAAGTAAAGCTCTGTTTTAACTGTTTCTTCCACCGCTTTTTCTTGTCCGGCTGTTTCTTTCTCTTTAGCGCCTTTTTCTTTTGTTACCGCTGTTTCTCCCTCTTCTAAATAACTTACATCTTGAGGCGGATCTATCTTCTTCGCTTCACGGCTTAACAACCCGCAACCTGACAAAATAACTGATAAAAGAAAAACAGCAAATACAAGGGTTGTTTTTTTATTTATAGACATAATATCCCTCCTGATACAGTTTGTACTACATGTATACGAGCTTTCGAATAAAATAGACCGCCTTTCACAAAAAAAATGAATATTTTCACAAGGAATTTTTCGCAAAAAAAAACTGGCTCAATCCTCCATGGCATATTAGCCGCCACGATAGATGAGCCATCTAGATAAGACACCGTATAAAATGTAAAGGGCCAGACCCCTCTAATACAGTGGGAGTCCGGCCCTTATGAGTCAGCCACTTTATCCAAGCTTTATCATACTTACGTTTTCAATCGGTTTTCCAAGCCACTGGGAAGCAATTTTTGTGAAAATGCCTGTTGAGCCTGTCGTAAAAAATTGATGGACCGGCTCTTCTTTGCTTTCACGCAGGAGCCCGTTATGATGAAGAATCGTACTCATTTCCCTTGCCGTTTCTTCACCTGAACTGATTACATTTACGCCTTTTCCCATGAAATTTTTTATTAAAGGCTCTAAAAGAGGATAATGGGTACATCCTAATATAAGCGTATCAAGATCTTTGTTTCTTAAGGGCTGTAAAGTCTCGGCAACAATTTTTTTGGCCACCGGTCCGAAATATTCACCGCTCTCAACAAGTGGGACAAATTTCGGACAGGCAAGGCTTTTGACCGTTACTTGGTGATTTATAGATTTCAATGCCTTCTCATAAGCCCTGCTTCTAACGGTTCCTTCTGTGCCAATAACTCCGATTCTTCGGTTTTTTGTTACTTTTATTGCAGTTCTTGCTCCGGGATAAATTACCCCGATAACCGGGATCGGCAGCTCTCGACGAATTTCATCGAGGGCGACAGCTGTAGCTGTATTGCACGCAATAACGAGCATTTTAATATTTTTCTCAAGCAAAAATCTGGTCATCTGCCAAGTAAATGTTTTTACTTCTTCACTTGTCCTCGGACCATAAGGGCACCGTGCTGTGTCCCCAAGATAGAAAATCTGTTCATTCGGCAGCTGACGCATGACTTCTTTGGCAACCGTCAATCCGCCAACTCCCGAATCTATGATGCCTATTGGTTGTTTCAAACATCTCGCCTCATTCTTCACGCATATCTTGATGCAATCTTGTTAAATTATTTTTCAGTGCAATTACTTCTTCAACTGAATAATTTCTTAATACTTCCTGCAAATATGCCTGTCTTTTTTTGATTACTTCTTCAATGATCCTGCCGCCTTCTTCAAGGAGATGAATGCGGACGACTCTCCTGTCATTTGGATCCTTTACCCTCATAACGAGTTTATTTTTTTCCATCCTGTCAACGAGATCTGTAGTTGTGCTGAATGCAAGATACATTTTATTTGAGAGTTCACCGATTGTCATGTCACCTTCTTCAAAAAGCCATTGCAGCGCCACAAACTGGGGAGGAGTAATGGTATAATTGCTTAAAATCTCTCTTCCCTTTTGTTTAATTATGCCGGATATGTATCGTAATTCTTTTTCAATATCTGCTACAATTTCTGCTCCATCGTTTTTTCGCAAATCTTCCAGCCTCATTTCAACACAACTCCCATTTACTCTTTCACGATTCTCACGGCTTCTCTTATTTTCTATCTTTTTTCATTAAATTTCAAGAAGGAAAAATTGGCTTTGTTATTTTTTAGTTTGAATTAGTCTTTTCATGCTTGTAAACACAAGGATAATCAACAGAATTTTTTGTCATTTAAAATATTTAGAACTAATAATATAAGAATGAAAGATTTCTCTGCGGCACTTTAATTATGAAAGGCGTGTGATGTATGAAGAATAAGGAAACAAATGCAAATCAAGATGGGCTCATTGCCCGCATAGGTTTCTCACTTGCAAATTGGAGTGAAAAGTGGTTCCCGGATGCTTTTATTTTTGCTGCGGTTGCAGTTGTTTTCATTTCAGTTGTTGCTCTTATTATGGGAAGAACTCTTGTTGACATTGGAGTCGATTTTGGTGCCCATTTTTGGGATCTAATTCCTTTTGCTATGCAAATGGCTTTTATCATTATTACCGGTTTCGTCGTAGCTACTTCAAAACCCGTTCATAAACTAATTATCAGGCTTTCTCACATCCCTAAGACACCAAAGGGTGCAGTTGCCTTTGTAGCCTTCTTTTCCATGGCTGCATCTCTAATAAGTTGGGGTTTTAGCTTGATTTTCAGCGGAATCCTTATTAGGGAAATTAACAAGAAAGTAGATGGTGTCGATTACCGGGCGATCGGCGCTGCAGGATACCTCGGGCTCGGTAGTGTTTGGGCGTTAGGACTTTCTTCTTCAGCAGCATTGTTGATGGCAACGAAAGCTTCAATCCCTTCCGCATTATACGAAATCAGCGGTACGATTTCAATGTCAGAAACGATTTTCACTTGGCAAAATTTGATCATGATCGTTGTTCTGATCATTTTGTCAGTTGGAATTGCTTTTTTATCTGCCCCGAGTGAGGTGAAGGCGAAGACTGCCGAAATGGCTGGTATTGATTACGGTAAAATGGAAACTTCGGAAGTGAAATCCAGAGCTGAAAAGCCGGGAGAGTGGTTAGAATACAGTCCATTTTTAACCCTTGTTTTAGTTCTTATCGGTTCATTTTATATCATTCACACAATAAAAAATAAAGGACCGGTCTCTGCACTTGATCTTAATAATTATAATTTTATGTTTTTAATGTTAGGTTTGCTTTTGCATTGGACACCTAGAAACTTCTTGAATGCCGTCGCAAAATCGATTCCTGCAACTGGCGGTGTACTGATACAATTTCCTCTTTATGCAGGGATTTTCGGAGTTTTAATGAACTCAGGACTAACTGAAAAATTAGTGAAGTTCTTTCTATCCATCTCAACTGAAAATACATTTCCGATCATTGTCGGAATCTACTCAGCTCTTCTTGGGCTTTTTCTCCCATCAGGCGGAGGGAAGTGGATCGTTGAAGCTCCATACTTGCTTGAAACCGCAAAAGAATTACATGTCAACATGGCATGGGTTGTACAAGTATATAATGCGACAGAAGCTCTGCCCAACTTGATAAATCCTTTCTGGATGTTACCATTAATGGGTATCATGGGTGTTAAAGCAAGAGATCTTGCTGGATATTCTATTTTACAATTGATCTTCCATATTCCGGTTGTACTTTTCTTAGTTTGGATTTTGGCAAAAACATTGCCGTATGAACCACCGATCTTCCAATAATTCAATGAACAATATTAGTATATTAATACTGCAATATTTAATATCTTATTTTATCCTCCAATAAAATGTTTTAACCGGCTTCCCAAAAGGATAGCCGGTTTAGATTAAAGCTTTAGTTCTCCCATTCGAAGGAGCTCTACAACAGCTTGTGAACGCCCCTTAACACCAAGCTTTTGCATTGCATTTGAAATATGATTCCGAACCGTTTTTTCGCTTATAAATAATTCACTAGCTATTTCTTTAGTTGTTTTATCCTGTACTAACAGTTCGAATACTTCCCTTTCTCTTTTCGTGAGTAACGGTTTGTGCGTATATTCATTTTCCTTCAAGTATTGTAACCCTCCTTGCCTTCGCCAGCTATGAACCGCGGGGTGGGTATATATTTAGTCACCATATCATATGTGAATGAATGAAACAGAGTGACTATATTCGCTGAAAGGATGAGGGTTTTATGAAAAATGTGCAGAAGCTTATCCTCTTATCTTAAATTCCAGATGATCAGCAAGCAGTTTTCACATTTTCAAGGTACAATGTCTCATTTTAACTTATTGCACACAAAATAAGGCTGACCCATGAGAGCCTAGCTCTTATTTTGGATCAGCCTCTTGATTGTTAAACTTCGTCGCTTCCAAAGAAATTACGGAAGGCCTGGATTGTTGTATCACGGTTTAATGCTGCAATTGAAGTTGTTAAAGGTATGCCTTTAGGACATGATTGAACACAATTTTGTGAGTTACCGCAGTTAGCAAGACCTCCGTCTCCCATGATTGCCTCAAGGCGTTCTGCTTTGTTCATTGCGCCTGTTGGGTGGGCATTAAATAAGCGAACTTGCGATAATGGAGCAGGACCGATAAAGTTTGACTTGCTGTTTACATTTGGACATGCTTCAAGACAAACACCGCATGTCATACACTTAGATAACTCATATGCCCACTGGCGTTTTTTCTCCGGCATGCGCGGACCAGGTCCAAGGTCGTATGTGCCGTCAATTGGAATCCATGCTTTCACTTTCTTCAATGAATCAAACATGCGGCTCCGATCAATCTGTAAATCACGAATAACTGGAAATGTCCGCATTGGCTCAAGGCGGATCGGCTGTTCCAGCTGATCTATAAGAGCTGTACAGGATTGCCGCGGTTTTCCATTAATGACCATTGAGCAAGCTCCGCATACTTCTTCCAAACAGTTCATATCCCAAGTTACCGGTGTTGTTTTTTCGCCTTTGGCATTCACCGGGTTCCGGCGAATTTCCATTAAAGCGGATATAACATTCATATTCGGACGATAAGCAATTTCAAATTCTTCTTCGTAAGGGGCTGAATCAGGATTATCTTGGCGTGTGATGATGAAACGCACAGTTTTTGTTTTAGTCTCAGACATGCCTTATTGTTCCCCTTTCTTTTTCGAATAATCACGTTTACGAGGCTTGATCAAGGATACATCTACATCTTCGTAATGGAAAGCAGGCGCTGATTGTTCGTCAACAAACTTTGCCATCGTTGTTTTTAAGAAATTTTCATCATCACGTTCAGGGAACTCAGGCTTATAATGGGCTCCCCGGCTTTCATTACGGTTATATGCCCCTAATGTAATAACTCGTGCTAATTGCAGCATATTTTTCAGTTGTCTTGTAAAGACTGCACCTTGGTTGCTCCATTTAGCAGTGTCATTAATATTGATATTTTCATAACGCTCTAATAGCTCAACGATTTTCTCATCTGTTTTTAACAACTTATCATTGAAGCGGACAACGGTTACGTTATCAGTCATCCATTCACCAAGCTCTTTATGAAGTACGTAAGCGTTTTCTGTACCATCAAGAGACAAAATATGATTCCACTTTTCTTCTTCTTGCTTCACATATCGGTCAAATAATGAAGAAGAAATAGCATCAGAACTCTTTTCTAAACCGTTAATGTATCTGATCGCATTTGGTCCGGCAACCATACCGCCGTAAATCGCAGATAATAACGAGTTTGCTCCAAGGCGGTTTGCACCATGTTGTGAATAATCACACTCACCGGCTGCAAATAATCCTGGAATATTTGTCATTTGATCATAATCAACCCACAGACCGCCCATTGAATAGTGAACGGCAGGGAAAATTTTCATTGGCACTTTGCGAGGGTCTTCACCCATGAACTTTTCGTAGATTTCGATAATTCCACCTAGCTTAATGTCAAGTTCTTTTGGATCTTTATGGGAAAGATCGAGATATACCATGTTTTCTCCGTTGATTCCAAGTTTTAAATCAACGCATACATGGAAAATTTCCCTTGTTGCAATGTCACGCGGAACAAGGTTTCCGTATGCCGGATATTTTTCCTCAAGGAAATACCATGGCTTACCGTCCTTATAAGTCCATACACGTCCACCTTCACCGCGCGCAGATTCACTCATGAGGCGAAGCTTGTCATCCCCCGGGATCGCTGTCGGGTGGATTTGAATAAATTCCCCGTTCGCATAGTAAGCTCCTTGCTGATATACAATCGAAGCAGCTGAGCCGGTATTAATAACAGAGTTCGTTGATTTGCCGAAAATAATCCCCGGTCCGCCAGTTGCCATAATAACCGCATCCGCTGGAAATGCCTTAATTTCCATGCTAGTCAAATTTTGAGCTACAATTCCGCGGCAGATTCCTTCGTCATCTAAAACTACTCCAAGGAATTCCCATCCTTCATATTTCGTAACAAGACCTGCCACCTCATGCCTGCGTACCTGCTCATCCAATGCATAAAGCAGCTGCTGTCCAGTTGTTGCTCCTGCGTATGCTGTGCGGTGATGCAGTGTTCCCCCAAAACGGCGGAAATCCAATAATCCTTCCGGAGTACGGTTAAACATAACACCCATCCGGTCCATTAAATGAATAATCCCTGGCGCCGCTTCACACATCGCTTTTACCGGAGGTTGGTTAGCAAGGAAATCTCCTCCATAAACTGTATCGTCAAAATGTTTCCATGGAGAGTCGCCTTCTCCTTTTGTATTAACAGCTCCATTAATCCCACCCTGGGCACAAACAGAGTGAGAACGTTTAACCGGTACTAAAGAAAACAACTCTACCGGAGTTCCTGCTTCAGCAACTTTGATCGTTGCCATTAAGCCAGCCAGACCGCCGCCGACTACAATAATCTTTCCTTTACTCATTGAGGCTCACTCCTATTCGTAGTCCGTCCATTTTTCGTTCTATTATCCTGAGTCTTCTATTGAATAAATGCTGTAAGCGCACGAATTCCAACAATTGATAGAGCAACAAAGATTCCTAACGTTACATATGTTGAGATCTGTTGGGAACGAGGCGATACTGTAATTCCCCAGCTAACCAGGAATGACCATAATCCATTCGCGAAATGGAATATAGCAGAAATCACACCAATTAAATAAAACCAGAACATGAACGGAGATGATAAAATATTCTCCATCATCTGGAAGTTAACTTCTGCTCCTAAAGCTGCTGCAACGCGTGTTTCCCATACGTGCCATGTAACGAAAATAAGTGTAATGACCCCGGAAACGCGCTGGAGCAAAAACATCCAGTTCCGAAAAAATCCAAATCTACTTACATTATTTTTCGCAGTAAATGCAATATAAAGTCCGTAAATTGCATGATACAAAAGCGGTAAATAAATAACAAATATTTCGAGGAAAAGACGGAATGGCAGACTCTCCATAAAATGAGCAGCTCTGTTGAAAGATTCTTCTCCTCCAGTAGCAAAATGGTTTACTACAAGATGCTGTGTAAGGAATAGCCCCACCGGAATTACCCCGAGCAATGAATGAAGCCTGCGGTTAAAAAATTCTCGATTTCCTGCCACGAACTTATCCTCCTTGGTTTTTGACTGATGTTCAGGTTCTCTCTCCGCTCCCCTCTGTCGGAACACAACCTCATCATCATTGTATAAATATTTTTTACATTTATGTGACATGTTCATTTTACTCCCATCAACAAAGAGCGTCAAGAAAACGGATACAAAAATTCATTTAAAAAAATAAAATTTTTTTGAAATATATTGATATTATGAATATTATTTGCAGCATCTTTTATCTCTAAATTTTCGGATGAAAATTTAATTATATTAAAATAACAAAAAAATTATCTTTCACTTCTACTCTTTTTCTATAAATATGTGCTATTTTTGCATGTAAATTGTATATAATATATTCATAGAAAGAGGGGAGACCATTGAGTGAATTATCAGCGACAACGAAACCGACGGATACAGATTCTCCTGTTGTTTCTGCTTTCGGTTATGAATTAATACGAGATATTCTTCTGCCAGAGCTGCTTGGAAATGATGCACCCGAAATTTTGTATTGGGCTGGGAAACGATTGGCGAGGCAATTCCCGTTAGAAAATTTCGATGAAGTGTGCGTTTTTTTTCAGAAAGCAAGCTGGGGAACTCTGATAATAACAAATGAATCCAATAACGAACTTGAAGTAGAATTAACAGGCGGCTTAATTTCTCAAAGACTGCAGTCAAAAAAAGATATCTCTTTTCAGTTGGAAGCGGGATTTATTGCCCAGCAAATTGAACAGCAAAAAAAAGTAATTGCTGAAGCGTTTGAACACCCTCGTAAAAAGGGATCAAAGGTGCTAATAACGGTTAAGTGGGACAAAAAAGACGTCGTAAAGCCATGATTTATGGATAAAGGCTGACCCAAGACTAAGAGCCAGGCACTCTCAGTTACTAAATATTAAAAAACATGATTACTGTTTCTACAATATTTAGTAACTGCAAACGCGAGCCAGGACCTTATGGGTCAGCCTCAAGTTTTTCTTTATAATATAGGCGTTAGCGTTCCGATTTAACAGCGGATCCCGACAGTTCAAATGCTTGATGAAGCGCTTCTACTGCCTTGATCATCTGGCTTTCTTCAACAACCGTCGATACTTTTATTTCTGAAGTGCTGACCATTTTCACTTGGATTCCATTTAAAGCAAGCACTTCAAACATTTTAGCTGCGACTCCAGGGTTAGAGATCATTCCTGAACCGACAATCGATACTTTTGCTAATCCCGTTTCCGATTCAATCCCTTGGTAGTTAAGCAAATTTTTATTGTTTTCGAGGACGGCCATTGTTTCTTCTAAATCGTCGCTCTTTATGGAAAAAGATAAATTTGTTGTTTCAGCATCAGTTGCACTTTGGATGATGATATCAACATTAATGCGATTTTGAGCAAGTGTCGTAAAAATAGTAGATAAACTCGTTAATGAGTTTGGCAATCCAAAAACTGTTACTCGAGTGATTTCATCTTCAAAAGCTACTCCCCGGACAACAAGATTTTGTTCCATTGTTACTTCCTCCTCAATGATCGTCCCTTCTTCTCGTTCCATACTGGAGCGCACCTCCAAAGTAATTCCGTAATTTTTCGCAAATTCTACTGCTCTTGGATGAAGGACGCCCGCACCAAGATTCGCAAGTTCAAGCATTTCATCATATGAAATAGAAGCAAGCTTCCTAGCCGACTTTACATAGCGCGGATCTGTAGTAAAAACTCCAGTAACATCGGTGTAAATATCACATTTTTCGGCTTTCAAAGCCGCAGCAAGTGCTACAGCCGTAGTATCGGATCCGCCTCTCCCAAGAGTCGTAATTTCTCCGTGCTCATCAATACCTTGGAAGCCGGCAACTACGACAATTTTTCCTTCGTTTAGCTGTTTTTGAATTTTTTCGGTTTCGATATTTAATATTCTCGCGTTCCCAAAAACAGGTTCAGTTGTAATTCCTGCCTGCCATCCAGTATAGGAAATGGCCTCATAGCCTTTTTCATTCAATGCCATAGCCAAAAGCGAAATCGTCACTTGCTCTCCGGTTGTAAGAAGCATATCCATTTCGCGCTTTGGTGGATGTGCTGAAATTTGTTTTGCTAAATCGACAAGCTCATCTGTTGTCTTCCCCATTGCAGAAACAACCACAACAACGTCATTTCCGTTCTTTTTTTCTTCAATTACCCGATTGGCAACGTTTAAGATGCGCTCAACGGAGCCAACAGATGTTCCGCCAAACTTTTGGACAATTAATCCCACTTTTTTTCCCTTCTTTCTATGAAATTAATCAAAGAAGTGCCGCCATTTTATGTATAACTAGCTTTCTCAATGAAGCTGTTTTTAATTTAATAAAAAACAGCAATGAGAAAGCTACCTCATTGCTGTGGATAACGTAGTAAAATACGCAGACACAGTGAGATAGCTCTCCAAGGCGGCACCGCCTTGACAATCCGGCATCTCTTAAATGCAGGACCAGCAAAGAAAAAAATGAGTTTTTCTTCACTTCGGCGAACGTTCCCTTTCAAAGCTTTTCATTGAAGCTCATTCTTCTCCAAGCTTTTACTGATGAAGTTCGCACCTCTATCTTCACTTTAATGCTCTAAAGTGATTACACTATAAAATTTTTTTCAGTATAGCATACGACCTGATTTATGACAATGTCATTCATGCAACTTTTTCATCAATTCTTTTGCAACATTTGCCGGAATGCCGACAGATGTAATTTCCGCCATTGTTGCTTCCTTCATTTTTTTTACGGAACCAAATTGTTTAAGAAGCAGTTTTTTCCGTTTTTCACCAATTCCTGGTATATCGTCCAATAACGATTGAAAAGCATTTTTCCCCCGCAATTGACGGTGGAAAGTAATCGCAAATCTGTGCACTTCATCTTGGATTCGCTGCAGCAAATAGAATTCCTGGCTGTTCCGTTTTAGATTTATAACACTTAAAGGCTCTCCAAATAAAAGCTGTGAAGTTTTATGCTTTTCATCTTTTGCAAGGCCGGCAATTGGAATTTCCAGCCCAAGCTCATTCTCAAGTACATCCCTGGCAGCTTCAACATGGCCTTTTCCTCCATCAATAATAATCAAATCAGGCAATGGAAGACTTTCTTTTAAAACTCTCGTATATCTTCTTCGAACAACTTCCCTCATTGATTCATAATCATCAGGTCCTTGTACAGATTGAATTTTATATTTTCGATATTCTTTTTTCTCAGGTTTGCCGTCAATAAAGACAACCATAGCAGAAACGGGGCTTGTTCCCTGAATGTTCGAGTTATCAAAAGCTTCAATCCGATGAGGTGTATAAATTCCAAGCTGACGGCCTAAATTTTCAACGGCTTTTATCGTTCTCTCTTCATCCCGTTCAATTAGCGAAAACTTTTCCTGCAAGGCAATCTTTGCATTTTTCTCTGCCAATTTTACAAGCTCTTTCTTTTGGCCCCGCTTTGGTTTTAAAACTTTTACTTCAAGAAGCTTCTCCGCCATGTCTGTATCTACTGAGTCTGGAACTAAAATTTCTCTTGGTTTAAAGTGATTTGTTTTCGTATAAAATTGCCCCATAAATGTAAGAATTTCTTCCTCAGGTTCGTGATATAGCGGGAACAATGAAACATCACGTTCGATCAATTTTCCTTGCCTTATAAAAAATACTTGAACGCACATCCAGCCTTTTTCGACGGCATATCCAAATACGTCCCTGTCGGTGAAATCTGTCAGCGTCATTTTTTGTTTTTCCATTGTCGTTTCAATATGCGCAATTTTGTCTCGATATTCTTTTGCCCGTTCAAAATCAAGCTCTTCTGCAGCTGCCATCATTTTTTCAGCCAGTTCCTGTTTGATCTCTTTATATCCGCCATTCAAGAATCTTGTAATTTCATCGGTAATTGCTTTGTACTCTTCCTCTTCGACTTCTTTTACACAAGGGGCAAGACATTGTCCCATATGATAATACAAACAAACCCTGTCCGGAAGTGTTGAGCATTTTCGCAGCGGATAAATCCGATCAAGCAGTTTTTTTGTTTCATTCGCAGCTTGAACGTTCGGGTAAGGTCCAAAGTACTTTCCCTTATCTTTTGTTACTTTTCTGGTCGTAATAAGCCTTGGATGACGTTCACCGGTTAATTTGATAAACGGATAGCTTTTGTCATCTTTCAGCATGACATTATATTTCGGATCGTGTTTTTTAATTAAATTCATCTCAAGGATTAGAGCTTCAATATCTGAAGATGTTACAATATATTCAAAGTCTTCAATTTCATTTACAAGCCTAAGTGTTTTACCATCATGGGACCCGGTAAAATAGGAGCGAACCCGATTTTTCAACACTTTCGCTTTTCCGACGTAAATAATCGTTCCTTGCCGATCTTTCATTAAATAACAGCCGGGCTGATCCGGCAAAAGAGCGAGTTTATTCCTTATTGTTTCATTCATCTTGTTCACCCCCTGATGTATTTTTCCATTTATATAATATAACTTAAACTCAATATCAACAAAAACTAATTTTAAAATGCGGCTATTTGATAGCAAAAGAAAAAGGCTGACCTTTGCTACTTTTTAGCAACGTTGGGTCAACCTCTTTAAAAGACTTCTATCCAAGTTAAAATTTTTCTATTAAGCGTGTTTATTTAAGACTTCTGCAAGTGCTTCTTTTGGCTGGAATCCAATCACTTTATCCACTACTTCACCGTCTTTAAAAACGATTAAAGTAGGAATGCTCATCACGCCAAATTTAGCAGCTGTTTCTTGGTTTTCATCTACATCAATTTTAACGATTTTAACTTTGTCTCCCATTTCTTGGTCGAGCTCTTCCAATACAGGAGCAATCATTTTACAAGGACCGCACCATGGAGCCCAGAAATCTGCAAGTACTAATCCAGAACTTGTTTCTGCAGAAAATGTTTGATCTGTTGCATTTACTATCGCCATTTTACATGCCTCCTAATGTTCTAATGAAATATTAATTAACGAAAGTATATCACCGTTTATCATTTCTTTCTAATGATTTGCTTCGTTTTAACTTTTATTTCTTCAACTATTCTTTCCAAAAAAGCTTTTTGCGAAACAAGAAATTCCACTGCAATAACGAGTGCAATACCGCTCGTTTGAATATTAAGAGCGAACTTTTAGCTTTTTAAATTCTTCTGTAAGCAATGGAACAACTTCGAACAAATCTCCGACAATTCCATAATCAGCAACTTTAAAGATGTTTGCTTCCGGATCTTTGTTAATTGCTACAATTACTTTCGAGTTGGACATTCCAGCTAAGTGCTGAATAGCACCTGAAATGCCACAAGCGATATAAAGATCAGGTGTTACCACTTTTCCTGTTTGACCTATCTGTAAAGAGTAATCGCAATAGTCAGCGTCACACGCACCGCGGGAAGCACCAACAGCCCCGCCAAGTACTCTCGCAAGATCTTTTAAAGGCTCAAAACCTTCTGCGCTTTTCACTCCGCGCCCGCCAGCAACAATAACTTTGGCTTCTGATAAATCGACGCCTTCACTTGCTTTACGAACAACTTCTTTGATGATTGTACGTAAGTCTTTAATATCGACAGATAACGAAGTAACCTCTCCAGTCCGTGATTCATCCTTTTCAAGTGGGGGGATATTGTTAGGACGAATGGTTGCAAAGATCAATCCGTCAGTCACAATTTTCTTTTCAAAGGCTTTTCCGGAGTATATTGGCCTTGTGAACACTAAGTTGCCGCCTGCTTCTTCGATTCCTGTAACATCTGAGATTAAGCCAGAGTTTAGTTTACTGGCAATTTTCGGCGATAAATCCTTACCCAATGCCGTATGTCCGAAAACAATGCCTTCTGGATTTTCTGATTCAATTACTGCCATTAATGCTTGAGAATATCCATCCGGTGTATATTGTTTTAATTTTTCATCTTCAACTACAACTACGCGGTCAGCTCCGTAATGGATCAATTCAACTCCTAAAGCGCTTACAGCTTCGCCAATTAATACTCCGACAACTTCGCCGCCTTCTGCAACCATTTTTGCAGCTGCAATTGCTTCAAAAGAAACGTTGCGTAATGAACCGTCACGGACTTCGCCTAATATTAATACTTTTCTCGCCATTTGTTTTACCTCCTGCATTTAATTGTCAAGTTCACGTTTAGACTACTTTAGCTTCAGTGTGTAGAAGATGAACGAGTTCTTTCACTTGATCTGCAATATCCCCTTCAAGAACCTTTCCTGCTTCTTTTTTAGGCGGCAGATAAATTTCAATTGTTTTTGTCTTCGCTTCAACATCATCTTCTTCTAGATCAAGATCATCAAGTTCCAATTCGTCGAGCGGTTTTTTCTTCGCCTTCATGATTCCCGGTAAAGATGGGTATCTCGGTTCATTTAAACCTTGCTGAGCAGTCACAAGAAGCGGTAGGCTTGTTTCAATCACTTCTGAGTCTCCTTCTACATCTCTGACAACGGTTACATTTCGTCCTTCGATTTCAAGCTTTGTAATAGTCGTTACGTACGGAATATTTAACAATTCAGCAACGCGAGGTCCAACCTGTCCTGAGCCGCCGTCAATGGCTACGTTTCCAGCAAGAATTAAATCTGCTTCTTTATCTTTCAAATATTCAGCCAAAATTTTAGCAGTTGTAAACTGATCGCCATTCTTAATATCATCTTCTGTATTAATTAATACAGCTTTATCGGCTCCCATAGCTAATGCTGTACGCAACTGCTTTTCTGTTTCTTCATTACCGATGGAAATGACAGTAATTTCGCCGCCGTGAGCATCGCGGACTTGAATCGCTTCTTCAATTGCATACTCATCATAAGGATTGATAATGAACTCAGCGCCATCCTCATTGATTTTGCCGCCGGAGATGGTGATCTTTTCTTCAGTGTCAAATGTTCTCTTCATCAATACAAAGATGTTCATGTTTACCCTCCTAAATTATCAAAAAGTTTATCAGTTCGAAAGATTAAAAAAATTTAAGTTAAAGCAACAATAGACATATATATGACAGTGGAAAGAAATTCACGTTCGCATGTTTTGCCAATTATTCACTTCCCTTTAAAAGAAGGCTCTCTCTTTTCAATAAATGCACGAATGCCTTCTTGCGCATCTTCGGATACGAACACTTTCCCGAATAGCTCAGCTTCTTTTTTAACTCCACTATAAAACTCTTTTGTTTTTGCATAGTTTAATAGCTGGATTGCCGCTTTAATCGAAACAGGGCTTTTCTTCGCAATTTTTTTCGCAATCCGATATGCATTATCGAGCAGCTCGTTTTCCGGATATGCATGGTTGGCAAGCCCAAATTGGACTGCTTCTGTTCCGGTGATCGGTTCACTCGTAAACAACATTTCCGCTGCCCTTGCAATTCCGACATAACGAGGAAGACGCTGTGTACCTGCAAAACCTGGAATTAAGCCAAGCTGTAATTCTGGTAATCCTAGCTTAGCGTTTTCGCTCACAAGGCGGAAATGGCACGCCATCGCAAGCTCAAGCCCACCGCCAAGAGCAGCTCCATGTATCGCTGCAATTAATGGTTTGCTGAAGGTTTCCATTCTTTCAAACAAATTCTGGCCGTATTCAGCTAAATTTGCGAAGTCGTCTCCTGTTTGAAACGTTGTAAATTCCTTAATATCAGCTCCGGCAGAAAAAAATTTACCCTCGCCATGAATCAATACAACTCGAATTTCATCATTTGATTCCACTTCGTCCAATACAGCTGATAATTCTTTCAACAGGCTTGAAGAAAGAGCATTTGCCGGCGGCCTCTTAATTGTAATAGTTGCCACCATATCTGAATGTGACCAACTTAAATTCTCCACTATATCCCCTCCTTAATTTTGACAGCCTACCCCTTTGATCTAAATCCTCCGCATCCGTGAATCAGCAATTCGTGGACTTTTTTAGAAAGTGCGGTCAAATCGTATTTTTGACCATTCATGACCCATGTTGTAACAGTTTCATCAATGGTTCCAAAAATCATTTGCCTTGCTAACCGAACATCTAAAGTGCTGGAAAATTCCCCGTTTTCTTTTCCTTCGATTAGGATTTTATCAACTACTTTTAAATATCCTTTCAGCACTTCGTTAATCTTTAAGCGAAGGTCTTTATTCGATTGCCTGAGCTCCAGCTGGGTAACAATAGCAAGATGCGGGTCATCAGAAAGTATTTTAAAATGATTTTCAATCAGCGTTAATAATTTCTCTGTCGCTTTCTCTTTTCCTGCAATTTCTTCTTCAATCTTTTCTACAAAATACCCCATTTTATCTTGAAAGAGAGAAATGAGAATATCCTCTTTGTTTTTGAAATATAAGTAGATCGTTCCATCCGCTACTCCAGCTTGTTTGGCAATTTTCGATACTTGCGCTTGGTGATAGCCATTTTCGGCTATGACGGTCACTGCAGCATCGATAATTTGCCGGTATTTCGGTTTATTTTTCTTCAACCCTTCCCCCTCTTTCTACAAGCAATAAGCGCTTTGGTAAAACCTTCTTCTATCTGAATCATTCACTTTTTTATTAAAATGAATGAATAATCATTCATATTTTTATAATAATTCTGTATTTTTAATATGTCAACATAATATCATACATTTATTATGGTGTACTACCTAAAAGTGAGACAAACTCTAAATACCAAAAAGAAATAGCCAATACGGCTTCAAAAGTTTAAGCCTGTTTTTTTTCATTTTCTTCCATCTTCTTTTTCTCTTCATCTACTAAAGCTCTTCGCAAAATCTTGCCGACAGCTGTTTTTGGAAGTTCATCCCTGAATTCATATGCTCTCGGAACTTTATAGGCTGCGAGGTGTTTCCGCGCAAATTGATCCATTTCTTCAGTTGAGATTGAAGCGCCTTTCCGCAGCACAATATACGCTTTAACCGTTTCGCCTCTATAAGGATCAGGAATTCCAGCCACTACAACCTCCTGAACATCCGGATGTTCATACAGGACTTCCTCAACTTCGCGCGGATAGATGTTCAATCCTCCGGCAATAATCATATCCTTTTTCCGGTCAACAACATAAAAGTATCCTTCCTCATCCATATATCCGAGATCTCCAGTTAACAGCCATCCGTCGCGCAGAACCTGGGCTGTTTCCTCCGGCTTATTCCAATAGCCTTTCATAATCTGTGGCCCTCTGACTGCGATTTCTCCAATTTCGCCCGGAGACAACATTTCTCCTGTTTCAATCGAAAATATACAGGCATCTGTATCCGGCCACGGAACACCGATACTGCCTTTAACTCTTGGACGATCCCAAAGGAAGTTTGAATGTGTTACAGGGGATGATTCGGTTAATCCATAGCCTTCAACGAGCTTCCCTCCTGTTACTTCCTCAAATTTTTGCTGTATTTCTAACGGCAACGGAGCTGATCCACTAATGCAGGAATCGATCGATGAAAGATCATATTTTTTAAGATCAGGATGGTTTAGCAGTCCGATATAAATTGTTGGGGCTCCTGGAAATAACGTTGGCCGTTGTTTTTGTATCGTTTTTAAGGTTGTTTTAGCATCAAATTTTGGCAAAAGAACCATTTTGTATGCCTGCATAACAGAAAGTATTAATACTGTTGTCATTCCATACACATGGAAAAAAGGAAGGATTCCAAGAACTACTTCTTCCCCGCGCTTGCATTTATAAAGCCATGCTTGGCACATGACAGCGTTAGCTACGAGATTTTTATGTGTAAGCATAACACCTTTCGGATAACCTGTCGTTCCACCGGTATATTGGAGCAGTGCAAGGTCTTCTTCAATATTCAATTCATGCTCTTTTACTTGTCTTGACGGCTTTTTTAAAATTTCCATTAGTAAATGATGATTGCCTTCATGTTTAACATCAACAACAATTTCATACTGCTTTTTTTGAATAAATGGATAAATAAGTTTTTTTGGAAAAGGCAAAAAATCTTTGATAGCGGTTACAATAATGTGTTTAACATCCGTATGAGGTATTACTTTTGATACTCTTGGAACTAAAATATCAAGGGTGATAATGGCTTTAGCGCCAGAATCTTTCATTTGAAACTCAAGTTCTCGTTCCATGTACAATGGGTTTGTTTGAACTACGATGCCGCCAGCCATTAAAATTCCATAATAAGCGATTACAGATTGTATTGTATTTGGAAGCATAATCGCAACCCTGTCGCCTTTTTTAATGCCGAGTTCCTGTAAATATCCAGCAAGTTTAACTGCAAATTTTAAAAGTTCTTTATAAGTGACCTCTTTCCCCATAAAATGGATTGCGCATTTTTCAGGATAATCTTCAGCAGCCTTTATTAAATACTGCTGCAATGGTTTACTATCATAGGTTAATGATGAAGGGATCTCTTCCGGATAATTTTTTAACCAGCTTCTATTCTCTGACATTCTTTTCTGCTCCTCTTTTTAATAATTATTTGAAAATTCTAACTGTTTAACTTGATTATAATATAACGGCCATACCATTACAATTAGAATAACCAGCACCAATCGCCTTTGATACTGAATCTTTTTTGGCGTTTTGGTAAAAGAAAAAGCCGCTCTTATTGAGAACGGCTTTTAAAACATATTTAGAATTAAATTTTCAGGCAAAAAACATTAAATATATGACCCCGATTACGGAAAATGCAACACACAGAACGAGCAGCACTTTTGCTAACGTCTCCAAAATTCGCAAACTCCCTTCTTATAGTCCCGCACCGATAATGTAAGACAGTCCTATTGATACAACCATTGAAATAAAACCAACTGCGCGGTTATCGTTTTGAATTTCTTCATCTATTTTAATTTTTGGAGTTAAAAACTCATAGATAAAGTACCCTGCTAGCAGCAAAGTAAAACCGAACACTCCCCAGCCGATCATCGAAAAAAGACTGTCATGCTGCATTATGGAATAGCGGAATATATTTGCTATTCCAAATATTTTCCCTCCGGTTGCCATTGCGACAGATAAGTTTCCGTTTTTAATTTCCTCCCAATTTTTGTACTTTGTAACCAACTCAAAAATAGCTAAAAAAACAATTGAACACAAAATAACAACGCTGTAATATGCGGCTGCTTGTACATATTCATTCTCCCAAAATCCGTTCATATTCTATACTCACCGCCACTATTTAAATTCAACAATTGTAACTCCTGTTCCGCCTTCACCCGCCTCGCCAAAGCGGATTTTTTTAACGGCGCGGTGATTTTTTAAATATTCCTGAACTCCTTGCCTTAATGCACCGGTTCCTTTGCCATGAATGATGGATACTCGAGGATATCCTGCCAATAACGCATCATCGATATATTTTTCGACTTTTAACAATGCATCTTCATATCGTTCACCGCGCAAATCAAGTTCAAGGCTGACGTGATAGTCCTTCCCTTTCACAGTTGCAATTGGTTTTGTTTCTTGCGGTTTCGGACTGTTGATGAACTCCATGTCCGATTCATTTACTTTCATTTTTAAAATTCCAATTTGCACCTGCCACTCCGTGTCAGAAATTTTCTCCACAAGATGGCCTTTTTGGTCAAAACTTAAGACTTTAACCTCATCTCCAGGCTTGAACTTGTGCTTTTGAGCCTTCAGCTTTTTCCCTTTGTTGTTTTCTCTTTTTTCAGGCGCAGCTTCATCAAGTCTTCTCCTTGCCTCAATAAGCTCATGTTCTTTCACTTCGGCCTGTTTTTCAATGCGCATTCTTCTTAATTCTCTAATGATCTCTTCTGCTTCCTTCTTGGCTTTTTCAACAATAGCTCGAGCTTCTTGTTCCGCTTTTTCGTATAAAGAGTCCTTATACTCATAAAAAGCGATCATTTGTTTTTGAAGATCTTTATGGAGCTTCTCCGCTTGCTTTAGTAATTCACTTGCTTCTTCAAGCTCTGCTTCGGCCTGGCGTCGGCTTGATTCGAGTGAAGCGATCATGTTTTCAACTTGGCTGCTGTCAGCGCCTACGTAAGAACGGGCATTGTTAATCACATTTTCATCAAGGCCGAGTCGCTTCGATATTTCAAATGCATTGCTTCGTCCAGGAACCCCGATTAAGAGCTTATATGTAGGACTTAATGTTTCAATATCAAATTCGACGCTTGCGTTTACGACTCCTTCCCGATTATAGCCTTATGCTTTTAATTCAGGATAGTGGGTTGTTGCAATTACTTTTGCACCGCGTTTATAAACTTCATCCAAAATGGATATTGCCAAAGCGGCACCTTCCTGTGGATCCGTTCCCGCTCCCAGCTCATCGAAAAGGACAAGGCTGTTAAAATCAACCTTATTTAAAATATCAACAATATTTACCATATGGGAAGAAAATGTACTTAAACTTTGTTCGATTGACTGCTCATCACCGATATCCGCATATACGGATCCGAAGACAGCCATTTCTGATCCGTCTAATGCAGGAATTTGCAAACCCGACTGTGCCATAAGCGTGCATAGCCCGACGGTTTTTAATGTGACCGTTTTTCCTCCTGTATTCGGACCCGTAATAACAATTGTAGAATAATCTTTGCCTAATGAAATATCATTCGCCACTACTTCATCAATTGGGATTAACGGATGGCGTGCTTTTAATAAAGAAATCCTTCCTTCGTTATTCATCAAAGGTTTGGATGCTTTAATTTTGTTGCTGTATCGCGCTTTTGCAAACATAAAGTCCAGTTCTGCTAAAACAAGAACAATGGTTTCCAGCTCAGCGCTATGTTCACCAACTTTTTGTGAGAGTTCGTGCAAAATACGATCAATTTCCTGCTGTTCTTTTACACGCAGCCCCTGTAGATCATTATTTAATTGAACAATTGCCTGCGGCTCGATAAACAATGTTTGTCCAGATGAACTTTGGTCATGAATAATCCCGCCGTAATGCCCTCGGTACTCTTGTTTTACCGGGATAACAAATCGATCATTTCGAATCGTCACAATTGCATCTGACAGCATTTTCTGCGCATTCGAAGACCGGATCATGCTTTCCAGCCGTTCACGGATACGTGCTTCCTTTGTTCGCAGCTGCTGTCTTAAAGACCTTAAGGTTTCACTGGCACCATCAAGGACCTCTCCGCTGTCATCGATCGCATGTTTGATTGCCTCTTCCAGTTCTGCCAATACGATAATCCGTTCAGCATATTTTGCTAAAATCGGAAGATTGGTTGTTTCTTCATTCAAATTTTCAATGAATCTTTTTATTTGCCGGCTGGCATGAACAGTACTCGCTACTTGAATTAATTCGTGAGGGCTTAAAGACCCGCCAATGGCCGCCCTCTTCGTATGGGGGCGAATATCATAAATTCCCTCGAGCGGTACATTGCCCTTTAACCTAAGCACCTTCACAGCCTCATCTGTTTCTTCCTGAAGCCTTACAACTTCGTTAAAATCAGAAGACGGCAAAAGCTGTTTCACTTTTTCTTTTCCTAATGAGGATGATACATGTTCAAGAAGCTGCTCTTTCACTTTATCAAATTCTAAAACCTTTAAAACCCGTTGGTGCATGGAGATTTGTTCCCCCTTCTATCTCATTGTTGCTTTTTATCCCGACGATGCAGAAAATCAAGCAATTCATTTATTTCTAAGGCATTCAGCACAGAGCTTTTTTGAATCCATCCTTTTTTTGCAGCTGACACACCGATTTCCATATGGGAAAGTGTGTCCATATTATGCGCATCAGTATTAATAACGATCATGACCCCTTTTTCTTGGGCTTTTTTCAAATGCTCTGCAGAAAGGTCGAGACGGTTCGGGTTTGAATTAAGCTCCAGCGCCGTATTTGTTTGCTTCGCCAGTTCAATCAGCATATCCATATCAACTTGATAGCCTTCACGCCGTCCGATAAGCCTTCCAGTCGGATGAGCAATAATATCTACATGGGCATTTACAAGAGCTGTTTTAAGCCGATACATGATCTTTTCTTTCGGCTGAGAAAAAGAAGAATGGATCGAAGCGATAACAATATCCATTTCTGCAAGCAATTCATCATCATAATCAAGCGTTCCGTCAGGCAATATATCCATTTCCACACCGGAAAGAATCGTGATATCCTTGTATTTTTCGTTCAATTTTTTTATTTCTTCTTTTTGTTTCCTCAGCCTTTCAGATGTTAATCCATTAGCTACCTTTAAATATTGAGAATGATCTGTTATTGCTAAATATTGATAGCCTCTTTTCCGGCAAGCTTCCACCATTTCCTCAATTGAGTGGGCCCCATCGCTCCATGTCGTGTGCAAATGGAGGTCTCCTTTAATATCATCAAGAGAAATGAATTGAATATCTGTTGTAAATTCATCAACTTCCCGGCCATCCTCCCTAATTTCCGGTGGGATATAGGGTAAATCAAAATGATGATAAAATTCTTCTTCTGAATCAAAAGTAAGAGTTTCCCCAGTTTCGGAAATTTCCACTCCATACTCACTTATTTTTTCACCACGTTCTTTTGCCAGCTGCCTCATTCGCACATTATGATCTTTTGAGCCAGTAAAATGATGAAGGGCAGTCGCAAATTGTGCCGGGTTCACAAGCCGGAAATCAACAGAAACTTCGTAATCGTGGTCAAGAATAAGTGAAACTTTTGTTTCTCCGGCCGCAATCACTTCTTTTATGTTTGAAAGCTTTAATAGTCTTTCCTTAACAGAGACGGGTTCATTTGTGGCGATAATAAAATCAAGATCTTTCACAGTTTCTCTCAATCTTCGCAAGCTTCCGGCCCGGGAAAATTTCTCAATTTCCGGGAAGTCAGCAAGCTCTTTCTCAATCGATTCTGCGATTGGAATCATATAAGCAACCGGCAAGCGTACAGGTCTCGACCCAAATTTTTTCAGTGTTGCGAGTATTTTTTCTTCTGTCTTTATTCCAAAACCGGCAAGTTCTCTTACTTTTCCTTCACGACATGCTTTTTCCAAATCTCCAGCACTTTCAATTCCAAGTTCTCGATAAAGTTTAGCAATTTTTTTGCCGCCTAGACCCTGAATTTGCAAAAGCGGAATTAAGCCTTTCGGGACTTCTTCCTGAAGTTCCATCAAGACAGAGGATTTTCCCTCTTGTATATACTCTTCAATAACTGCTGCCGTACCTTTTCCGATGCCTGAAAGTGATGTGAAATCATTTATCTCTGTTAAGCTCCTGTCATCTGCTTCCAACGCAGCAGCTGCTTTTCTGAACGCCGAAACTTTAAATGGATTTTCTCCTTTTAATTCCATATAAATAGCAATTGACTCTAATAAACGAATGACATCCTTTTTATTGACACCCATTCGTGACCACCGCCTTTTTGTCCTCTACCTTCTATTTTTACCATGAAAAGAAAAACTTCTCTGCAAAAGAGAAGTTATGCCGCAACATATTCAATCCAAAGTTCTTTTATTTGTTGCGAAAGAAGGGGAGTATTTTCAACTATATTTTTGGCAAAAAAAGAATTGGCAAGCGCCTCCTGGACTGCTTCGATTGGCAACAGGGCAGCTATATATAATAAAATGAACATAATAAGATAGACTTCCGCAAAACCAAGAAATCCTCCGGCAAAAATGTTCAACTGTCTTAATACCGGCAAATGAGCAACAAAATCGAGCATTGAACCGATGATTTGCAGCAAAATTTTTACAGCAAAAAAGATCGCGGCAAACGCAATCGCCCGATAAAATGCATCTTCTAAATTCTTATTTTCCAACAGCATCTTTAAGGCAGAGTCACTGCTTAGAGCAGGATAGGGAATCCACAAGGCCAGCTTTGGAGCGAGTTCTTCATAATACATCCTTGCGGCAATAAAGGCTATAATGAAGCCAGTAAGGTGAATAAATTGAAGTATAAAGCCTCTCTTTAAACCTACTAAAAAACCGAAAACTAAGATAATAAATATAGCGAGATCCAGCATGGCTTTTCAGTCCTTTACTCTTTTTAATTCGTTTTCCAGCCGTTCTAACCGATCCTTTATTTTTAAATAATCATTAACAGCATTAACTGCAGTTAATACGGCTAATTTGCTAGTATCGAGTGAAGGATTCTTGGAGCTGATTTCACGCATTTTATCGTCAACGATTGAGGCAACAAGGCGAATATGACTAGTGCTTTCAGAGCCGACAATGACATATTGTTGCCCGTAAATTTCAACTGAAATTCGATTTTTTTGTGCATCAGACAACACGAATGCCCCCTTCGTAAGAATCCTAATCTATACTATAACATGAACCGAAAATCGTGGAAAGCCAAAGAATATGAAGGAAGTTTCCGGATTTTTTTAGGCAGACTGTTGAAATGTATTTTGCTCTCACAGCCGAAAAAGGAAGAAATTTTTTTGCAAGGGAAGGGGAATTTTTCATAAATTTACAGTTTTATTTAAAGGAGTGTTCATTTTGACCAATATCGTACTGAAAAAAAGCAAAATAGAACTTGAGCAAATAAAAAAATACTATGAAAATCATTTAATAGAAAAAGTCCCTCAGGGAGGACTATTTTCAGCAAAAACCGCGAACTGCACCATTACAGCCTATCAATCAGGGAAAATTATGTTTCAAGGGAATGGTGCGGAAGCTGAGGCAAAAAAATGGGATGATGCCAAACAGCATGTTTCTTCAAAGCCTGTATACGTTTCTGGAAGCCTTCCTTCTGAAATAAGTTCCATGTCTGTTTTAGGGTCCGATGAGGTAGGGACAGGGGATTATTTCGGCCCAATTACAGTGGTTGCAGCTTATGTAAAAAAAGACGACATTCCAATTCTGAAAGATATTGGTGTAAAAGATTCTAAACAGTTAACAGATGAGAAGATCACTTTAATTGCAAAACAGTTAATCAATATTGTTCCTCACAGCCTGTTAACTTTACATAATGAAAAATATAATCAATTGCAGCAATCCGGGATGTCACAAGGGAAAATGAAAGCATTGCTGCATAATCAGGCGATCGGTCATGTTTTAAAGAAAATTGCCCCTGAAAAGCCGGAAGCCATTCTCATTGACCAATTTGTCAAGGAAGACATTTATTTTCAGCATATTAAGGACCAATCGGCAATACAAAGGGATCGGGTTTTTTTCAGCACGAAAGCAGAGGGAATTCACGTCTCTGTCGCAGCGGCTTCCATCATCGCACGCTACGCCTTTATCAGGCACTTTGAAAAATTGAGCGAAGCGGCTGGGTTTACACTCCCAAAAGGGGCAAGCCAACGAGTAGACGAGGCCGCGGCAAAGTTAATCAAAGAAAAAGGACGGGAATCACTCCAAAAATTTGTTAAACTCCATTTTGCAAATACACAAAAAGCAATACAGCTTTCAAAAACGATTTAACCTTTGCACTTCATCGCGTTAACGTTGCAGCACCCCGAATCAACGAGTTAATAATTTAATGCAGCAGGGCCAGTACATTAAAAAGGCAGCCTTGAATGGCTGCCTCTTGTTAGTTATCCGCGCAGTATGGCTCCGGCTTTTTCTTTTACTGCTTGTAATACGTTTTCATGAGCCTTGCTGACGTCTTCATCAGTCAAGGTACGTTCTGGATCATAATATTTTAAAGAGAACGCAATTGATTTCTTGCCAGGTTCCATATGCTCGCCTTCATAAAGGTCAAACACTTGAACTTCTTTCAGCAAGTTTCCACCTGCTTCTTTAATAATTTTTTCAAGCTCTCCCGCTGTTTTCTCTTTTTCCACCACGAGAGCAATATCCCTCGTAATTGATGGGAATCGAGGAATCGGTTCGTAATGCAGCGGAGCAGTTTCGGCTTCTAAAATCATTTTTAATGACAATTCAAATACATACGTGTCTTTTAAATCCATTTCTTTTTGAATGTTTGGATGAATTTGTCCAATAAACCCTGCTCTTTTGCCTTTTAAGTATACTTCGGCTGTTCTTCCCGGGTGCATGCCATCTACGATCGCCTTGCGGAACTCAATGTCGTTTTCAAGACCTAGACGTGCAAATAACCCTTCAAGAATACCTTTTAGAACGAAGAAGTCAACTGGTTTCTTTTCACCCTGCCAGGAATGAACATGCCACAATCCTGTCACAGCTGCTGCAACATGCTCCCGTTCTTCCGGTAATTCGTCTGAACCGTTCGCTAAAAATACCGAGCCGATTTCATAAACAGCAACACTGTCCATCTGGCGAGCGAGATTATATTTTAAAACTTCAAGAAGCTGCGGAACAATGCTTAAGCGAAGCCTGCTTCTGTCTTCACTCATCGGCATGGAGAGTTTAATTGGCTCGCGTTTCTCCAGTGCGTATTGTCCAGCTTTTTCTTCACTTGTCAACGAATAGGTCACAGCCTGGTATAGACCGGCACCTTCTAAGAAGCGGCGTACAATTCTGCGTTTCTTTTGATAATCGGTTAGCTTGCCTGGTGTAGAAGAACTGATTGGCAAAGTTTTTGGCAAGTTATCGTATCCATATAATCTCGCGACTTCTTCAATCAAGTCTTCCTCGATTGTAATATCCCCACGGCGGGTCGGAACCGTAACTGTAATCTGCTCATTATCTGTAGTTGTTTCAAATTGCAGGCGGGCAAAAATGTCTTCAACCTGTTTTATCGTTAAATCAGTGCCAAGCACTCTCTTGATTTTTTCCAAAGTTACCGAGATGACAGCTGGTTCTATTTGAAGATGATCTGCTTCAACTGTCCCTTCCAGCACTTCGCCGCCGGCGTATTTTGCCATTAAATCAGCTGCTCTTTCCGCTGCCGCCCTTACTCTGTTAGGATCGACCCCTTTTTCAAACCTTGCACTTGCTTCGCTTCGCAGTCCGTGATCCTTGGAAGCTTTTCTAACGGTTGCTCCTTTGAAATATGCCGATTCCAAAAGAACCGTTGTTGTGTCAGCTTGCACTTCTGAATTTGCGCCACCCATAACTCCTGCAAGCGCAACCGGCACTGTTCCGTTTGTAATCACGAGGTGATCTGATGTTAATTCACGTTTTACATCATCGAGTGTTTCAATGACTTCCCCGTCTTTAGCACGGCGAACGACTATTTCTTTTGAACCGAAGCGGTCATAATCGAATGCATGCAGCGGCTGGCCATACTCAAGCAAAACATAATTTGTAATGTCGACTACATTATTATGAGGGCGGATTCCTGCCGCCATTAACCTTCCTTGCATCCATAACGGAGATGGGGCGATTTTTACATTTTTAATTACTTTTGCTACATACAGTGGATTATCATCGACAGCCTCTACTCTTACTTTAATATAATTGGAAGCTTTCTCAGATGCTGGATGCTTTTCAATTGAAGGAAGCTTGACCTCTCTTCCTAAAATAGCTGCCACTTCATAAGCAACGCCGATCATACTTAAGCAGTCAGAACGGTTCGGAGTCAACCCGAGCTCAAGCACCTGGTCATCTCTATTCAAAAGAGCAATCGCATCTTCCCCAACTTGAGCATCGTTCGGGAATACGAAAATACCTTCAGCATATTCCTTAGCAATGAGTTTGCTTTCGATTCCAAGCTCTTGAAGGGAACAAATCATTCCATGTGATTCTTCGCCGCGCAGCTTTGCCCGCTTGATTTTAAAATTGCCCGGCAGCACCGCACCGACTTTGGCAACAGCCACTTTTTGGCCCTTCTCAACATTCGGTGCTCCACAAATAATTTGGACCGGGTCACCTTCGCCAATATCCACTAAACATTTACTTAATTTATCAGCATTCGGATGCTGTTCCCGTTCAAGCACATGACCGACAACAACTCCTTTTATGCCTTCGTTCAGTGTTTCAACACCTTCTACTTCAATGCCGCTTTTTGTGATTTTCTCAGCCAGCTCTTCTGCTGTAATCCCTGATAAATCTACATATTCCTGCAGCCATTTATATGATACGAACATGTCTTGTCCTCCTGTTTCAATTTATTCAGTAACTGAAAATTGTTTTAAGAAACGAATATCATTCGTGTAAAAATGGCGTATATCATCAATGCCATACTTCAGCATCGCTATTCGTTCAGGCCCCATTCCAAATGCAAACCCTGTATATTTTTTCGAATCAAATCCGGCCATTTCAAGAACATTCGGATGCACCATTCCTGCACCAAGAATTTCAATCCAACCTGTTCCCTTACAAACGCTGCAGCCATTTCCGCCGCATATTTTACAAGAGATATCCATTTCTACAGAAGGTTCTGTAAAAGGAAAGAAACTTGGACGCAAACGGATTTCGCGGTCTTCGCCAAACATTTTTTTCGCGAATACTTCAAGTGTTCCCTTTAAATCGCTCATTCTGATGTTTTCATCAACAACCAGTCCTTCGATCTGCATGAACTGGTGGGAGTGGGTGGCATCGTCATTATCCCTACGATACACTTTACCTGGACAGATAATTTTTACAGGTCCTTTCCCTTGATGTTTTTCCATTGTCCGTGCCTGAACAGGTGAAGTGTGAGTGCGAAGCAAAATTTCCTCGGTAATATAGAAGGAATCCTGCATATCACGAGCCGGGTGTCCTTTCGGGAGATTCAAAGCTTCAAAGTTATAGTAGTCTTTTTCCACTTCAGGTCCTTCTGCAATGGCATAACCCATGCCGATAAATAAATCTTCGATTTCCTCAATAATCCGTGTTAATGGATGATGATTGCCTATTTTAACTGGTCGGCCGGGAAGTGTAACATCAATTGATTCGGAAGCAAGCTTTTGTTGGATCGCCGCTTCTTCCAAGTGCTTATGCTTGCTTTCAATCGCGGAACTGATCGAATCACGCACCTCATTTGCGAGAGCCCCCATCACCGGCCGTTCTTCGGCTGATAATTTGCCCATCCCTTTCAGAACTTCCGTAATCGGGCCTTTTTTTCCTAAATAAGCCACACGAATTTCATTTAACTCTTTCAGGTCAGATGCTTTCTCTACTTTCGCAAGTGCTTCTGCCTGCAATTCTTTTAACCGCTCTTGCATGAAAATTTCCTCCTTTTAGTTGTTAGCGTTTTTCCACCAAATAAAAAAACCTCGCTCCCAATAAAGGGACGAGGTATTGGATTCGCGGTACCACCCTTTTTAACACGCTTTGCCAAAAGTCAACTAAAGCGTGTTCACTTCATTCGGATAACGGCATGCGCCGGTGCATCTTTACATTTCTTTCTGAAATGGTCCCGATGCCAACTCCGGAGGTGAACTTCACTTTTCTTCCCATAAAAATGCTTCCAGTCTACGGCATTTTCTCCCTGAATGGTGTGAAAAAGCTACTCTTCTCCATCATCGTTTTTATGTATGCATTTTTGCTGTTTATTATATTATATTCTTTTCTTACTTTCAAACGGTTTTATATAATATTGCTGCGCATTTTTAGCACCGTAAATAATACAGCAAAATTCCCGCCGCAACAGCAACGTTTAGCGATTCACTTTTTCCGTGGATCGGGATGAAAAGATTCCCGTCAGTTTTCTCTAATATCTCTTTGTTAACACCGCTTCCTTCATTTCCAACAATCAAACCAAACGATCCGACTGGCTTTATGTCCGTATAGACTCTAGCATTGTCAAGGGATGTTCCATAGACAGGGATATTCTCTTGTTTGAGCCTTTCCATCCACTTGAATAAATCCCCTCTAATAACAGGAAGATGGAAATGACTCCCCTGTGCAGAACGAAGAACCTTAGAATTATAAATATCGACACTGCCGTTGCCGACAATGACAGCATCGACTCCTGCAGCATCGGCTGTTCTGATCATGGTTCCTACGTTTCCCGGATCCTGGACGGCATCGATTAACAGAAACCTTTTCCCCTTAATTTGTTCCGGATCTATTTTATTTTGGCGGCACACAGCTAAGACACCTTGAGGGGCTTCCGTTTCCGACAAGGTCTTTATAATCTCATCTGTCACCATCGTTACTGGAATCGAACCGTAATTCCAACGTGGCGGCAATTCCTCCTTTTCATTAATAATTAAATGTAGAACGCTTCCGGCTTTTAACGCCTCTTCAACGAGATGATGCCCTTCGACTAGAAATGTTCCTGTCTTATCCCGCTCTTTCTTTGTTAATAGTTTTTTCCATTGCTTTACTTGCGGATTTTGAATTGAGTGAATGTGTTTCAAACACTGTCTCTCCTTTTTGCGTGATCAGTTTCCTTATTATACCGCAACTAATATACATATTAAATTTTAAAACAGAAAAGATAATATCGACTGATAATTACAAAAGGAGTGAATCTAATGAACTTAAATTTGCGAAATGCCATTATTCAAAATGTTTCCGGCAATTCACAAGACGAATTAAGAGAAACGATTGTTGACGCCATCAACACCGGAGAAGAAAAAATGCTGCCTGGTCTTGGCGTGCTTTTCGAAGTTATCTGGAAAAATTCCTCTGAACAAGATCGCCAGGAAATGCTGCAAACTCTTGAAAATGGATTGAAATAAACTAATACCCCGGTTTTCCCGGGGTGTTATTCTGCTCCTATTCAAATGTGATTTTCTCAACCGTTTCTTTATCGAGCCGTTTAATCACTTCAACGATTAGTTTAACTGCATTCTCATAGTCATCGCGGTGAAGGATTGCAGCATGAGAATGGATGTAGCGGGTAGGAATCGTAATCGATAAAGACGGAACACCCTTATGAGTGAGATGGATAGCTCCAGAATCGGTACCACCGCCGGCCATTGAATCAAATTGATAAGGAATGTTAAGTTCATCAGCAGTGTCGGTCACAAAGTCGCGAAGGCCTTTATGAGAGACGATGCTTGCATCATAAAGAATAATCTGCGGGCCTTTCCCCAATTTGCTTAATGATTCTTTTTCAGAAATGCCAGGAGTATCTCCGGCAATCCCAACGTCTACTCCAAAAGCAATGTCCGGCTCGATCTTTTGGGCAGAAGTGCGGGCGCCGCGTAAGCCGACTTCTTCTTGAACCGTTCCAACTCCATAAACCACGTTTGGGTGAGCCTCGCCTTTTAACTGTTTCAGCACATCGATTGCGATCGCACAGCCGATTCGGTTATCCCATGCTTTAGCAAGAAGCATCTTTTCATTATTCATAACAGTAAATTCAAAATATGGAACAACCATGTCCCCAGGTCGTACGCCCCATTCCATTGCTTCATCACGGCTTGAAGCCCCAATATCAATAAACATGTCTTTTATTTCTACAGGTTTTTTTCTCGCTTCTGCTGGAAGGATATGAGGAGGCTTGGAGCCGATTACACCAGTTATGTTTCCTTTACGAGTCACGATTGTCACTCGCTGAGCAAGCATCACTTGTGACCACCAGCCTCCGACAGTTTGAAAACGCAAAAATCCTTTGTCATCGATATGGGTGATCATGAAACCAACTTCATCTAAATGGCCTGCAACCATAATTTTAGGTCCGCCGTCTTTTCCTACCTTCTTGGCTATTAAACTTCCCAGACCATCTGTTGTTACTTCATCTGCATAAGGAGCTATGTATCTTTTCATTACTTCGCGTACCTCCCGCTCATTTCCGGGGATACCTTTCGCATCGGTTAAATCTTTCAGCATCGTTAACGTTTCATCCAATTTAGCCATTATTTCGACTCCCTTAATATGTATTTTCCTATTCATTATACAAAAAGCTAAAGAAAAAACACAAAAAATTCTGCTAATATCCTTGTCGCTGTCTTTCATAATTTACTTCATTTTTCTCAATATATGCTTGTTCAATTTGTTCTGAAGTAAAACCTAGAAGATTTGCAAGTTCTAAATAGCCTTGAAACATTAATTGATAATGATGAAAAGTACGAAGTTGTTTAAAATTAATAATTAATTGATAAACTCGTAAAAACTGCTCGTTTAAAGAGGCTGTTGTCTTTGATTTCGGCAGCTCGATTGCATGTTCAAAACCGCATTCGATCCCGAGAGAAAGAATAAAATGGATCCCGTCTACAAATTCTTCTAAAACGACCTTATCAGGTGACGCTGGCTTTAGACTCCAAAATTTAAAACAGCGGGTTTCGTTTGCCAATTCCCCCAATTCAACAAGAAGAGCAAGAACTTTCCGGTCAAATAAATTCTCATCCAATAATTGATGCTTCGACTCAATATGCCGATCTAAAGCTTTTTGCATTTCAAATAGTTTTTGAAAATTCATATGAAAGTATCCTTTCAAATCAGTTTTTAATCTAAAAAAATTATAACAAATTCCGATTTGAGTGAAACTTTTTTTAGAGTGAAACTTTTTTGAAGTTCATTCGTAATTAAAGAAAAATTATGTTGGAGGGGCTATTATGTTGTGGATGTTGCGCTTCCTATTATTTGCACTTATCATTTTTGCTATTTATAGATTAATTAAATATTTATTGAATCCGAAGAGAAAACTTGAACTCGCCCATGAGCAAAAGCGTTTTTATTTTTTGGATGATCCGGATAATGTTCATAAAAATTTCTTGCTAACCTATAAAGGTGTATTATTTGAAGGAGAAAAATACATGGGAACGACAGAAAATGCTTTTGATGTTGTGTCCATTTTTATATGGCCGCGGAGCACTGCTGCACTGAAAGGGTTGGGCAGGGAAGACTTTCTCTTTATTGAAAGAAAGATACGTGAGCACTATTCTGGTGCAAAAATTGATTGGAAAAGCCCTATTAAGGAATTTTTGAAAAAAAGCCAGTTCACAGAAGATTCTAAATAACCAGAAAAAGTTAAACAACGTTCGAATGCGGCCCGAACGTTGTTTTCTCACTTTCTTATGCCTCAGCTTTAAAAAATTCCCCCCATTTTATTACAGCCACCTTTTCACGTAAAATATACACAAGTACTGAAAGGGCAAAGAGAACCACTATAATCATCGAAGGAGTAAAACGACTGATAAATTCCCCAAAAACTGTGTAAAAAAACGCAAGGGGAAAGTTGGTCACACATGAACCCCTCATGTACTCTTTGAACGATTTCGTTCTTTCAATCAAGCAAAAATTTAACAAATGATAATGAACAAATGGAATTAGTCGTAAAACAGCGATTTGCCCTACAGTCAGGTTGCGATATTCTCCAAACCAGCGTTTTTTAATAGTTGATAGCTTTTGATAGGTTTTCGGCATTTTGTTAATAAAGAGATAAAAAAATAAACTGTTGAACATTAACCCTATCAGCGAAAAAATTGTTCCCCAGATCGTTCCAAAAATTATGCCTCCGGCTATGCAAACAACCGCTACCGGTATGAACAAAAACTGCCTTAACACATGAAAAAGGATAAATGCTGCAGGTGCGAAAACTCCCCCTGCTTCAATCAAAATAACAAGCATGGACCATTCATCATTCATGTTATCACCTGCCTCCGCTGATTCACTTGATGTTACTACAGCTTATAAATGCGTATGGGCTGTTATGACAAAATCGCCAAAATAAAAATGTTCCCCTTATTTAAAAAAATAACAGCCACCCTCCATAGAGAATGGCTGTTATCAATATGATTACTTGTTAAATTGTTGTTTCGCAACATTTGCTAATTCAGCAAATGCTTTTTCATCAGAGACGGCTAATTCAGCAAGCATTTTGCGGTTCACTTCGATGCCTGCAAGCTTTAAGCCGTGCATTAAACGGCTGTAAGAAAGACCGTTCATACGGGCAGCTGCGTTGATACGAGTAATCCAAAGTTTGCGGAAGTCGCGCTTTTTCTGGCGACGGTCGCGGTATGCATACATTAAAGATTTCATTACTTGCTGATTAGCAACTCTATATAAAGTATGTTTAGAACCGTAATAACCTTTAGCTAATTTTAGAACTTTTTTACGACGTCTGCGAGTAACTGTACCGCCTTTTACACGTGGCATGTTATTTCCCTCCTAGATAAATCTTTCAAGATTACTTAATGTTGTCTAATAAATGACGAATCCGTTTGAAGTCGCCCTTAGAAACAAGCGTTGCTTTACGAAGTTTACGTTTTTGTTTAGTCGTTTTATTAGCAAATAAGTGGCTTGTGAATGCGTGAGAACGTTTTAGTTTACCAGATCCAGTTTTTTTGAAACGCTTGGCAGCGCCGCGGTGAGTTTTCATTTTTGGCATTTGGTATTCCTCCTTGTTACTTGTCGTTTTTAGGTGCTAAAACCATAAACATGCTTCGGCCGTCCATTTTTGGATGTGACTCGACAGTTGCAATTTCTTTGCAAGCTTCCGCAAAACGAACTAAAACACGTTGGCCAATTTCCTTATGTGTAATTGCACGACCTTTAAAACGGATCGATGCTTTCACCTTATCGCCTTTTTCCAAGAATTTAATCGCATTTCGAAGCTTTGTGTTAAAATCATGTTCTTCAATTGTCGGACTAAGACGAACTTCTTTAACGTTAATGATTTTCTGATTTTTGCGCGCTTCTCTTTCTTTTTTTTGCTGCTCGAATTTATATTTTCCATAGTCCATAATTCGGGCTACCGGAGGCTTTGCATTCGGTGCAACTAATACGAGATCAAGATTTACGCGTGCAGCAATTTCAAGTGCTTCATTTTTTGACTTAATTCCTAATTGCTCGCCATTTTGGTCAATCAGGCGGACTTCACGGGCACGAATACCCTCATTTAAAATCATGTCTTTGCTAATAATCAGACACCTCCAAGGTTTGTTTAGCGAATACATCGTTTGGAAAAAGAATAATAAAAAATAAAAAAGTGCGGATGAAAACACCCGCACTAATAGACACAGCTAGCCTTAAAGTTTTACGTAAACCTGTCAACTGCCAACAGCGTCAATCAGGTGAGAAGCGGGTGCTTCTTCTTTTTCACAAACTTGTATTCATTTTCACTTAGTTTACTATATCACAAACCATGGAAAAGTGTCAATCGAACTTCTTTTTGTCACAACGAATTGAATTTTAACAGAATACCTCACATTATGCAATAGCTTTTTTGTTTTTATTGGATTGATTCATAAAAAAGGGGCTGTTTCAAAAGCCAGAGGGTCAGACCCCATAACACAATATATAGGACATAATGTTGGATAAATGTGCTATATATTGATAATACACATGGGGTCAGACCCCTATGAGACAGCCTCCATTTGTCCATTATGATAATTTCACTTCTTCTTTCAAGGAAGAAATAAAGTCTGTAAACGCAACAGTTTTCGATTTTTGTTCACCATATTTACGGACGTTCACAGCATTTTCTTCCACTTCTTTATCACCGACTACAAGCATGTACGGAATTTTTTGTATTTGTGCTTCGCGAATTTTGTAACCGATCTTTTCATCACGGTCATCCAGTTCGACACGGAATCCTTCAGCCTGCAGTTTTTCTTGGACGTGTTTCGCATAATCATAATGAGCATCAGGTGAAACAGGGATCACCTGTACTTGAACCGGTGCAAGCCATGTTGGGAAGGCGCCCTTGTATTCTTCAATTAAGAAAGCAACAAAGCGCTCCATTGTAGAAACAACTCCGCGGTGGATAACGACCGGGCGATGCGGTTTGCCGTCTTCACCAACATACGTTAAATCAAAACGCTCTGGAAGCAAGAAATCCAATTGAACAGTTGATAAAGTTTCTTCCTTGCCTAATGCTGTTTTGACTTGAACGTCAAGCTTAGGACCATAGAAGGCGGCTTCTCCCTCTGCTTCAAAATACTCAAGACCAAGTTCATCCATTGCCTCTTTTAACATGCCTTGGGCTTTTTCCCACATTTGATCATCGTCATAATATTTTTCTTTATCTGCCGGATCACGATAAGAAAGGCGGAATGAATAATCTTTTATGTTAAAGTCTTTATAAACCTCTAGCACAAGACGAACAACACGCTTGAATTCGTCTTTGATTTGATCAGGACGGACAAAGATATGGGCGTCATTTAATGTCATTCCACGCACACGCTGCAGTCCGGAAAGGGCGCCTGACATTTCATAGCGGTGCATTGTACCAAGCTCCGCAATCCGAATCGGTAATTCACGATAGCTGTGCATGCTGTTTTTATAAATCATCATATGATGAGGGCAGTTCATCGGCCGAAGAACAAGCTGTTCATTGTCCATTTCCATGACAGGGAACATATTTTCCTGATAATGATCCCAGTGGCCGGAAGTTTTATATAATTCCACACTTCCCATGATTGGAGTATAAACATGGTCATAGCCAAGACGAATTTCTTTATCAACGATGTACCGCTCGATCACACGGCGGATTGTTGCACCTTTTGGAAGCCAGAGCGGCAGCCCCTGTCCAACCTTTTGTGAGTTTGTAAATAAGTTAAGCTCTTTTCCAAGCTTGCGATGGTCGCGTTCTTTCGCTTCTTCCAGAAGACGCAAATGTTCCTCGAGGTCTTCCTTTTTAAAGAAAGCTGTTCCGTAGATGCGCTGCAGCATTTTGTTATTGCTGTCCCCGCGCCAATAAGCGCCTGCAATGCTGAGCAGTTTAAACTCTTTAATTTTTCCAGTGGAAGGTACATGAACGCCGCGGCAAAGATCGAAAAATTCGCCCTGCTCATAAATGGTTACCTTCTCGCCAGCCGGAATGGCTTCAATTAATTCAAGCTTGTATTCATCGCCTATTTCTTTATAAAGTTTTACTGCTTCTTCACGGCTTACTTCTTTGCGGACAATTTCAAGATTCTCATTAACAATTTTTTTCATTTCTTTTTCGATTCGCGGCAAATCGTCCGGAGTCAGAGATTCCTCAAGGTCAATATCATAGTAAAAACCGCCTTCAATGACAGGCCCAACGCCAAGTTTTACATTTTTGTACAAACGTTTAATAGCCTGAGCCATTAAATGAGCCGTACTGTGGCGAAGCACCTCTAATGCCTCGTCACGGTCAGGAGTAATAATTTCTATTTCTCCGTCTTCTTCGATCGGACGGCGAAGATCATACATTTGGCCGTTTAATTTACCGGCAATGGCTTTTTTCTTTAGTCCAGGACTAATAGAAGCCGCGATATCTTCCGTTGTCGTTCCTTTTGGAAACTCCTTTACTGCTCCATCAGGAAACGTAATTTTCACAACGTCTGACATGACTTTTCCTCCTTTTTCAGTAAAAAATAAAAAACCCGTCCCTGTAATAAGGGACGAGTTGATTACCCGTGGTTCCACCCAAATTCCCACCTGCCAAGAATCTTCAGGCACGATGGCTTTGAAACAGAATAACGGTCTGAAGCCGTCAGCACTTACTAGTGAATACCACTCTTTTCATTCACGTTCAGAGCTGAAGTTTAGAGGTGGTAAGCATTCCATCCGTGTTAGGAAAGTTTCAGCCTTGCTTTCCCTCTCTGTAAACCGTGAAAGAATACCCTTGTCCTCATCATTACCTTTTACAAATAAACTTTATTATTGATTATGTACGTTATTATAGTGCGAAATTTTCGGAAAAGCAAGGGACGGTTTCAATTCTCCTCATCTGTAAATGGAATAATGCTATTTTGTCCATTCAAGTCGGAAACAGGTTTAATTGAAACACGTTCTTCAAATATATTTACAATTGTCCGGATTAACGGCTGATCCGGTTCTTCTGTATAAAGAAAAATCGTGGCAGGTGCAATTGACAACAGCGGAGCGATCGTAGCAGAATCAACATAGACAGGATGATTAAATAACAATTTCCTGTCAATCATTCTCGCAAGCTCTCCTCGCTTAATCTCATCATATTGTTCATCAAAAAAGGTAATTCCCTCATCAATTAACAAATGAAGATGAGAAATTTTCGATGGTTTCATTTCTAAATATTTTCTTAATGTATTAATAAATATTTGGTATTCCTGCTCCATTTTGTATTCATCAATCGATACTTGTACATACTTCTCAAGCAAATCTAAAAACGGCCTTAATCGAAACTTAACAAATGAATCAAAAGAAAAAGAGAGATTTTCCCGAAAAATCAGGTCCATTGCATGAATTAATGTAGTTTCTAGATTAGTATCTTTAAAAAAGATTTCCAATTCCTCCCGTTTTCCTTCAAGAATCGAATGAATGATGTCAAGAATTTGCTGCTGCTCCTCGGGATCCTCATAATAGTAATGCTCTGCTATAATCGCTCGCAGCCAATCATCACGTTTCGTATAAGTGATAAATTCATAGAATGCTTTTTTGATAGCACGCAAAGTATCGTTCGAAAGCGAATTTATTGACACTTTTGCTATATGTCGATCTTCGAAAAGAAGAATATTTTTATAAGCTTCAGAGGATAAATGGAGCTGTAATGCCTTGTGCAGGTTTGAAGCATCCTCATAGTTTTGGAAGATGATTTCAATCAACCAAATCCCCCCTTATCACGTGAGAAACAAATCTCTGCTTTTATGTATATGGAGGACATGGCCAAAATAGAAGTCGAACAAAAGGAAAAGTATTTCTTATTTTTCATAAAAAAAGAAAAAGGCCGCCAAAAAGGCGCCTTTCCATATTATACTCTACGGTTAGGACCATCCACTTTTACAGGCGTGGAAAGATATTTGATCCTCTCCATTATTCTTGCAGCCTTCATCTGCTCTTCTTCACCGCGCTGGCTATGGGCAAGATGGTGCTGCAATTCTGTCGTGTTAAAATTAGAGGTAAAAAAAGTAGGCAAGTTCTCCATCATCCGGAATTGAAGAATGGTTCCCAATATCTCATCTCTTGCCCAGCTGCTCATCGTTTCTGCCCCAATATCATCAAGCATTAAGATTGGAGTTTTTTTCATAATCTCAAGTTTCTCATTTACCGTTTGGTCGCCGATCGAATTCTTCATTTCCCGGAAAAATTCTGGAACATAAACAATTAAAGAGCTTATCTGTTTTTTAGCCAGTTCGTTGGCAATGGCACCTAATAAATACGTTTTTCCCGTTCCAAATGGCCCATACAAATAAAGCCCTTTCTGTTTCTCTCCGGGCCGGTATGTTTCAACGAAATCTTTTGCCAGCTTAATTGCTTTAAGCCTTCCTTTGTCCAAGTCAAGTTCACCGAGAGAAGAATGAAGAATCTCTTTTGGCACATATATGCTCTGGATTAATCTTTCTTCTTTTTTTCGTTTGTCGTATAACCGTTTACGCGGACAACGGTCATAATTGATATCAATTGAACTCCCAGTCAACACTAAGTGAGGGTGGTAGCCTTTCATGATATTTTTGCATCCTTCAAGGCTTGGACACTCTTCGCATTCTTTGCTTTGAGTACTGTATTCATAAAGCTTTGTTAAACTTTTTTCAAGCATATCCGAGGTAATGGAACCTTGATTTTCAGCCAAGAATGCTTTTACGTATGGATCTTGATAAATTTTTTGTTTCATTAATTCATATCGTTTTTGAAAATCCACATGATTTGCAAGTTTTTTTAATGTATCATTTATTTTTTGCATGTAAAGACTCACCCCCTCACTTATACTTTTTAAGCTCCTGTTCTAATTTACGCTTTTCAGCTTCGAAATCAAAATCATCTTCTTCCTCATTTTTCTGTTCGGCTGATTGTTTTTGAACGAACCAATCAGGCAGCATTTCCGTGCGAACAGGTTTCTTTCTCGATTGAGAACCGGCTGTTTTCTTTCCTTGAGCCCATTCCATATATTGTTTGTGCTCATTTTTTGCAAGTTCCATAGCTTCTTTAACCGTTTTAATTTTTTTGCGTGCCCAATGACTGGCGATTTTTTCAATATACCCTTTTGTAAGTTTCATATCTGTCTTTAGCATAACATATTGAACAAGTACATTCACAACTCCCGGAAGAAGCTTTTGATTAAACATAATTTCTTCAATAATTTTTAAATCAGCATTTGAAGCCTCCGCTCCGCCTGAAAGGTCTTTTAAGAGCTGTCTTGGTGAAGTCGTTTCAAAATAGCGGATTAGCTCTTCTTCCTTTGATTTCGGTTCAGAATTGCTCGAACGGTAATTAACCGGCTGCACCCGGTCTACAAGAGAAGGGAGCTCATCATTATGTTCAAATTGATACCAATCTCTTGCTGCTTTTCTTAGTTCTCCAATATCAATCTCATTATCTGCCGTGACAGCACTAATAACAATATTCTTCATTTGAATCGCATCGATTCCATAAAGAAAAGCTAAGTTGCTAATTGCCTCTCTTACCTTTTTGTTTAAAGCTTTTTTCGGAACAAGGGATTCCTGCAAGCCTGCTTGCAGCAGTTCAAAGTTAAATGTCGATTCGTCAATTTGTATTCCCTCCTGCTCTTTCCTTCCAATAAAAACCTGACCGTCGGCAGGTTGAATATCATTCAATGCTTCTTTATTCAATTGAAAAGCGGAAGGAGGAGCAGAAGCAAAAACATCCTGAAATGCCTTTGTGATTTCTTTATAATCAGTCGGTTCAGGAATTTTTTGATCACTGAAAAATCGCTTTAGGCGGTTGAATTGATTTTTTCCAATTTTTCGGTACAAATATATATTTAGCATCCCATCTAAAAAAAACTGTTCCGGTGTCAACGGAGGCAGGAGCTCATAAATAAATTCACGATTATCATCATCATGACGGACATAGCATTTCATTAATCCGATTCCTTCCAGCTTCAAGCGGGCCTGATAAATCTCTTTAAGGTTCATATCCATCATTGTCATTAAATTATGATGGGAAGAAGATTCAGACCAAAGCCGATTTTCTTCCAATTCAGCCCATAAAGTCATGTATAAACTAAAACATACAGGCCCAATTAACGGCTGATATAGAAAAGTCAAAACTTTGCGGTCATAATCATGTAGAAGCCCGCTAGCCGCAACGATATATCGGTCAACCGGTAAAATTTCTTGCCAATGCTGTGCCATCCTTATTCAAACCTTTCAAAATAATAATACATGTATTGAAAAAAGAGCTAAAGATTATCTTCAGCTCCGTTTTGACTGTTCTTTCTTTATCAATTCTTTTAATTCTTCAATGAAGACATTTATATCCTTAAATTGACGATAAACAGAGGCAAATCGGACGTATGCAACTTCATCAACTTTGGCAAGCCTGTCCATCACCATTTCACCGATCGTTTCACTTTTTATTTCAGACACACCTTGGTTTCGAAGTTCTTTTTCAACCTCATGGGTAATATCTTCTAATTGATTAAGTGCAACAGGCCTTTTTTCACATGCTTTTATAAGCCCTCTTAAAATTTTTTCCCGGCTGAATTCTTCGCGTGTTCCTTCTTTTTTAACGACAATAAGAGGAATTTCTTCTACTTTTTCAAACGTTGTAAAACGGTACCCGCAACTTTCACATTCCCGCCTTCTGCGAATTGACCGCCCCTCATCAACAGGCCGGGAATCTAAAACACGAGTACTGTTATTTTGACATGAAGGGCATTTCATACCATCAGCTCCAGCAAAAGATTAGTAAATAAACGATCACTTACTAATATCTTATAAAAAAGAAAATAATAGTACAAGTGGGACTCGGCCATTTAGTTTTTTGACAGATCCTATATATAAATTCACTTACTAATTATTTAAATACACATATTTTAGATAATAAAAAAGAGGTGTATTAAATACACCTCTTATCATTCGTTTTCAATTATTACAAAGCTTGAGCTTTTGCTTGTTTCACTTGAACAGGACCCATACCCCGCGGGATTTCAATATTTTCGCGTGTTTGGGCTCCTAACGCTTCTGCAATATAATCTGCAGCAATGTTAGGATCTAAATCGCCGCACGTATAAACATCAATGCTGGCGTAACCGTGCTCAGGAAAACTGTGAATTGTTAAATGAGACTCGGAAATAATAACAACTCCGCTTACACCCTGCGGTGCAAATTTGTGAAACGCTACTTCACGGATTTCTGCACCTGATTTTAATGCAGCATTAACGAAGATTTTTTCAATTTGCTCCATGTCATTTAACTTTTCGAAATCGCAACCCCACAGTTCTGAAATAACGTGACGACCAATTGTTTCCATAATTCAAGCTCCCCCTTTAACTTTTTTACTGATTTTCCTGAAATTTCTATTCGAGACTGGTATCCAAACTACCACGGGGGAAAGTTAGTCCAAAGAGGTCCTAACCCTTTAAGTAGCTATCGTTACCTTATTTCAAGAAGTTCACGATGAATAGTATACTTTGTTTATATTTTTTTTGCAATACATGAATAAGTTTTTTTTATGAGAAATGTTGTTAATAGAGAAATGGATATAGTTCATACAATTTTTAATCGAAAAAAAAAACTTACCGGTATCCGGTAAGCATTTAGGTAATTAAGAACTCAAAATTAAAAGTTTGATTATCCGACTTTTACTTCAGACCTGGTGAACATTTCCTTTGCAACATATTTGGCAAGTTCAACAACGCGGCAAGAATAGCCCCACTCATTGTCATACCATGCTAACACTTTCACCTTATTAGCGCCGATCACCATCGTTGAAAGACCATCAATAATAGCTGAATGTTCATTTGTATTAAAATCGATTGAAACAAGTGGATCATAAGTAATATCAAGAATACCATTCAATGAACCATTGGATGCTGAAAGAAATGCCTCATTTATTTCATCAGCAGTAACTTCACGTTTCAAGTCAACAACCAAATCTACAAGAGAAACATTTGGTGTTGGAACGCGAAGTGCTATACCATGAAGTTTGCCTTTAAGCTGCGGCAGCACTAATGACAAAGCTTTCGCCGCACCGGTGCTCGTTGGAATGATTGACTGTCCGCATGCTCTTGCACGGCGCAAGTCCTTGTGGGGATTATCAAGATTCTTTTGGTCATTTGTATATGCATGAACAGTCGTCATAAATCCATTGATGATTCCAAACTTCTCATCAAGCACTTTGGCTACAGGCGCTAAACAATTCGTCGTACATGAAGCATTTGAGATAATATCATGTTTATCAATATTTAAAACGCTTTCATTTACTCCCATAACAATGGTTACATCTTCATCTTTCCCTGGAGCCGTCAAAATTACTTTCTTTGCACCTGCATCAAGATGAAGGCTCGCTTTGTCACGGGAATTAAATTTTCCTGTTGCTTCAATCACAATATCAATGTTTAACTCTTTCCATGGAAGTTCTTGCGGATTTCGATTATTTAACAGTTGCACTCGTTTACCGTTCACAAGCAAAGATTGTTCCTCTGGAATGACTTCTCCGTCAAATTTTCCATGTGTTGAGTCATATTTTATTAAATGGGCCAACGTTTCAGGAGGATAGCTTGCATTAATGGCCACAATATCAATGTTATCTTCTTGAATGGCCTTTCTAAACACCATTCGTCCAATTCTTCCAAAACCGTTAATCGCTATTCTTGCCTTCATTTTTCGTCTCCTTCCACATTAATGTTATACTTTTCGTGAACATTTCTGTAATTAGTATAACATATTATTGCTTGTATGTGTTATATAAAATGCGGAATTTATAAATATTTTATTATCCAAAATATTTGTACTATTATAATGCTGTTTATTTGTTTTTAGTATGTCTTTTTTAATTAAGGCAATTCGAAAAAACTCCATTAAAATAAAAAGAGAGGAATAAAATCCTCCCTTTCTGTCATTCAGTATATTTCCATTCGTGTAAAATTCGCATAAGCTGTTTCCGCGTTTCTTCAATCGTTCCGTTGTTATCGATCACTGCATCTGCTAATGATATTTTTTCCTTTAACGGCATCTGTGAATTAATTCTCGCTTTTGCTTCCTGCTCCGTAAAATTGTTGCGCTCCATGAGCCTTCTTAACTGTGTCTCTTCATCTACATAAACGAGCAATGTTTTGTCAACCATATATGTCAGCTTGCTTTCAAACAAAAGGGGAATATCCAAAACAATTAAATGTTCTCCACGAGCTTCAGCGTCTATTTTTTTGGTAAGCATTTGCTCGCGGACAGCAGGATGGACAATGCTGTTTAAAAGCAAACGCTTCTCGCTATCATGAAAGACAATCGATCCAAGTTTTCCTCGATCAATCGTGCCATCGCTTTGTAAAATTTCCGGGCCAAAATGCGAAATAATTTCATGATATGCCTTTTTACCTTTTTCAACAGCTAGGCGGGCTTCAACATCCGCATCAATAACCGTAATTCCAAGATCTTTGATCATATTTGAAACGGTGCTTTTCCCGCTTGCAATACCGCCTGTTAATCCTATGACTAAAGCCATATCCAATTCCTCTCTTATTACTACATTTTCCAAATTCCAATGAATATTAGCAAGACACCAGGTATAAAAGTAAACTTTTGTATCCAAATGCAGTTTGAAAACAACGCCCCGATATTGATCCCAAGATACATAAATAATGAACTCATAACTGCTACGGTCACTGCTAAAAGAATCGGAGAATACCCGAGCATTGCAGCACCGAACCCAGCTCCAAAAGCATCTAATGATAAAGCAAGCCCCAACATAAATGCTTCGATGCCGGTAATTGTTCCTGATCGGTCAAAATCTGCTGACATAGGTTTACGAAGAATATTAATCACAATTCCTAACGATTTAATTTCAAAATTAACAATTGTTTTTTCACTATGGAGACTATCCTTATTTTTTTCTGGCAGGAAAAATTGAATCAAAACCCAGCCGCCTAGAAAAATCAGAATAATGCCCCCTAAACTTTGTGATGCTTCCGATTTAAAAAGGTTTTCAAAAAAATGACCGATTCCCATAGATGCCAACAGCGTCACAGCTGAACAGCACGCTAAAACGGCAAGCGATTTAAATGGGATTTTCATTTTCTTTAATCCATAAGTAAAGCCTACACTAAAACTGTCAAGGCTGACTGCAAAAGACAATAATAGAAGTGAAATCAACTGCGCCATCTTAAGAGCTCCTTCCTGTCAATCGCTAAGGATAGTATATGAAAGGAGCCTATCTGATGTGCAGTTATTCGTAAAATCATTTTTGGCAGTTTGCGCAGTAATGTGTGCCCCTGCCGCCTACAACTGATTTTTCAAGCGGTGAACCGCAAATCTTACATACTTCGCCCTCTCGGCCGTAAACAAAATGTTCTAACTGAAACATACCGATTTGTCCCTGGGAATTAACATACGACCGAACCGTGCTTCCTCCTTTGGAAACTGCTTCAGATAAGGTTTCGATGATTTCACGATGAAGGCGTTCGATTTCCTCGTCAGTCAATGAATTGGCTATCCTTTCCGGATGAATTTTCGCTCGAAACAAAGCCTCATCGACATAAATATTTCCAAGCCCGACCACGATTTTTTGATCCAAAAGCGCTGTTTTCACTTTTCTGTTCGTTTTCTTGAGTTTTTCTGAAAGCGAGCCGATCGTGAAAGAATCAGAAAAAGGTTCCGGTCCGAGCTGATTCAACGGAGGATATTGAAATTCAGTTCCTTTTTTATACAAATGCATTGTTCCAAATTTACGAACATCTTTATATCGCAACTCTGTTCCGTCGGAAAAATGAAAAATGACATGTGTATGCTTTTCGACCGGATCATTCTTCGAAAACAAAGTGTACCGCCCTTCCATCCGCAAATGGGAAACAAGGGCATAATCATTCGTATAAAAAATCAATAATTTACCCCTTCTGCTGATCTGTACAATCGTTTGGCCAATTAAAGCGTCTTTAAACTGTTCAACTTCTTCAGGGTGTTTTATCATTTTCGGCCAAAAAACAGATACACGGTCAATCTGTTTATGTAGAACAAGCTTTATTAATGTCCTTCTTATTGTTTCTACTTCCGGAAGTTCCGGCAACACTTTTACCTCCTTTTATTTGTTTTCTTTATTTTGCATCAAACCATGTTGGGCCGAAAGAATAATCCACTTTTAACGGCACCTTTAATTCAACAGCATTCTCCATGACATCTGGTACAATTTCTTTTAGTTTTTCAATCTCGTCTTTTGGCGCTTCAAATATTAATTCGTCATGCACTTGCAAAAGAAGACGAGTTTTCAATCCTTCAGCTTTCAGCCGTTCTGCCATGTCAATCATTGCCTTTTTAATAATATCTGCAGCACTTCCTTGAATTGGCGTGTTCATTGCCGTTCTCTCTGCAAAGCTTCGAACATTATAATTACGGCTTGTAATTTCTGGTAAATAGCGGCGGCGATGAAGAATCGTTGAGACATATCCTTTTTGCTTGGCATCTTTCACGATCTCTTCCATATATTCTTTCACGCCGGGATAGCTTTCAAGATATCTTTCAATAAATTTAGCGGCTTCCTTTCTCGTAATACCAAGGCTTTGGGATAATCCATAATCACTAATACCGTATACAATACCAAAATTGACGGCTTTTGCATGGCGGCGCATATTGGAAGTTACTTCTTCTTTTTCGACATGAAAGACTTCCATCGCTGTTTTTGTATGGATATCCAAATCCTCTTTAAAAGCCTGGATCAATTTTTCATCATTGGCAATATGAGCGAGCACCCTTAATTCAATTTGCGAATAATCGGCAGCAAAAATCACCCAGTCTTTTTCCGAAGGGATAAATGCCTGGCGAATTTTCCGCCCTTCTTCAAGCCGTATTGGTATGTTTTGTAAATTCGGGTCGGTAGAGCTAAGCCGTCCTGTCTGTGTTAACGCTTGGTTAAACCTTGTATGGACTTTATTTGTTTTCGGGTCAACTACCTTAAGAAGTCCTTCAATATACGTAGACTGTAATTTTCCAAGCTGTCGGTAATGAAGAATTTCCCTTACAATCTCGTGCTCATGTTCAAGCTTTTCCAATACATCGGCTGAAGTCGAATAACCGGTTTTTGTTTTTTTCATCACTGGAAGTCCAAGCTTTTCAAATAAAATAACGCCAAGCTGTTTAGGAGAGTTGATATTGAACTTTTCACCGGCTAAATCATAAATTTTATTTTCAATTTCCTTTAGCTGCTCATTGATTTCATGACCCATTTCTCGGAGACGATTGATATCAATCTTTACCCCTTGGTATTCCATATCTGCAAGAATGAGTGACAGAGGCATTTCAAGTTCCTTAAATAATTCATATTGCTGGTTTTCCTTTAACTCTAATTCAAGTTTTTCCTTTAATGCCTCCATTGCAGCCGCTTTTCGGACAAGGTGTTCTGCCAGTTTTTCTTCATCAGGAATTTTCCGTTTCGCCCCTTTCCCGTAAAAAGCTTCATCTGATTGAACACTAGTAAAATTGTACCGTTTGGCAATTGACGCGATATCATCGATAGATTCAGACGGGTTAATAATGTAAGAGGCCAACAAAAAGTCAAATTCCACGCCTTTTAAATGAATTTGATGGTGCCGGAGGACGACTTCAGACCGTTTTGCATCATAAACGGTTTTCTTTTTCGTTTCATCTTCTGCCCATTCTCTGAAAGCCTCTGATTTTAAAGCGTTTTCTACAGAAATAAAAAACTTGCCTTTTTCATTAACAACTGAAAATCCGATAATGTCAGCATAATGATAATTATCCTCGAGCACTTCAACATAAAAGACATTATTATCGGCGAATATGTGTGATTGAACATTGGACACAATTTCAAATTCAATTTCTTCCATCGGCTCTGTTTCTTCTGCCTCAGATTCTCCACTAATCTTGTCTAATAAAGAATGAAATGCAAGCTCCTTAAAAAGTTTAATAACCTTGTCTTTTTGGAGCCCCTCATATTCAATCTCCATTAGTTCAAAGTCTACCGGAGCTTCTGTCGTAATCCTAGCCAACTCTTTGCTCATGAGCGCTTGTTCTTTAAATTCCTCCAGCTTTTCTTTCAATTTTTTTCCGGTCACTTGATCAATCGAGTTTAACAGGTTTTCAACCGATTTAAATTCAGTGAGAAGCTTAATCGCTGTTTTTTCCCCTACCCCCGGAACACCTGGAATATTATCTGATGCATCGCCCATTAATCCTTTCATATCAATAATTTGTTCAGGAGTCAGCCCATATTTTTCTTTTATATGGTCAGGAGTATATTCTTCAATATCTGTTATTCCTTTGCGAGTAATACCGACCGTCGTTTTCTCAGAACAGAGCTGGGTTAAATCTTTATCCCCGGAAATAACTTTAACTTGAAACCCTTCCTTTTCCGCCCGTTTTGAAAGTGTGCCAATAATGTCGTCGGCCTCGTAATTTTCCAATTCATACTGAGGAATCCCAAAAGCATCCAGTAATTCACGGATAAATGGGAATTGCTCCGATAACTCTGGAGGCGTTTTCTGTCTTCCTCCCTTGTATTCGCTGTACGTTTTATGGCGAAAAGTTGTTTTGCCTGCATCAAATGCTACAAGTATATGTGTTGGCTTCTCATCTTCAAGTATTTTCATCAGCATCATCGTAAATCCGTAAACTGCATTTGTATGGACGCCTTTTTCATTATTTAATAATGGAAGAGCAAAGAATGCCCGGTATGCAATACTATTGCCATCTATTAAAACGAGTTTCTTCTCCAACACAAGTCCTCCTTCAGAAATAAATCTATATGTTCGAACAAAAAACCGTTATTTTCCCTTCTTCATTCTATCACGAGAAGAATTAGAAAGGAAAATAACGGCTGATTGTATTCGTATAATTATCTTGTATATCCCATTAATAAGCGGGCATATGGGGAATCGGACGGAAGAACAATGACCGTCTCTCCATTGATTGTTTTCTTATAAGATTCAAGTGTCCGGAACATAGAATAAAAGTCAGGATCTTTCGAAAAAGCTTTGTTGTAAATTTTAGCTGCTTCTGCTTCACCCTCAGCACGGATCGTCTCTGCGTCAGCTTGGGCTTTCGCTAAAATTTCCTTTACTTGACGGTCTGTTTCCGCTATTATTCTGTTTTTTTGTGCATCCCCCATGGAAAGGTATTCCTGTGCTTTTGATTCACGCTCCGAAATCATTCTTGTATACACAGATTGTTCATTTTCTTCAGGCAGATCTGTCCGCTTTATCCTTACATCTACAACAACAATTCCATAGTTATCTTTTGATAGCAATTCATTTACTTTTTCTGTGACGCGATCATTTAATGATCCTCTTGATGATTTTTCATCATTAATAATTTCATCATAATTTAATTGCCCCAACTCTGTGCGGACAACTGAGTAAATGAATTCTTCCATTCGCGTTTCTGCATTCTCAACAGTTCTCGCATTCGTAATCATTTTTTTCGGATCTTCAATTCTCCAAATCGCATAGTTATCAATTAACATTCTTTTTTTGTCTTTAGTATTGATTTCTGCTTCCGATACATCATACGTCATTTGGTATTTTGGAAGAGTGGTAACGCTTTGAACGAACGGAATTTTATAGCTTAATCCCGGTTCCTTTTCTATTCTCACAACTTCACCGAATTGACGAATGACTTTATATTCCCCTTCTTTTACAATAAACAGATTAGTGAAAACAAGAATGAGAAAAGCAATAAGGAAAACCAAAAAGATTCCAATTTTAATATAATTTCGCCACTCGAAACCATTTCCGGTTCCCTCTTTCAAATTCACTACTTTTTTACTCATTGTTTTCACTTCCTTGCTCTTGAGCTTTCGGCTTCTCTTTTTCCAGAGGGCGAATCGGGAAATACTTTAGCGTATTGCCGTCATCATTCATAATATAAATCTCGGTATTTGGCAATACTTGTTCAATCGTTTCAAGTACGAGGCGCTGCCTTGTTATATTTGGGTTTTTCCTGTATTCTTCATAAAGCTTGTTAAATATAGCTACATCCCCGCGAGCGCGCTCAATCCGGGCAGCTTTGTCACCCTCGGCAGTGGCGATCAATGCATCTTTTTCCCCTAGTGCTTCGTTTTTCCGTTTGTTCTCATATTTTTTTGCTTCATTAATCTTTGTATTCATCGTTTCACGTGCGTCTGTTACATTTGTAAAAGCTTTCCGTACTTTATCATTCGGAAGTTCCACATCCTGAAGCTTTACAGCAAGGATAGATATGCCAATATCATACTTATCTATGAGAGTAGAAAGCAAATCGCGGACTTCCGCTTCAATTTCTGCTTTTCCTGATGTTAATGCATCATCAATTTTAGAACTGCCGATAATGCTTCTTAATGAAGCGGATGTAGCATCATATAAAATTTCTTTTGGATTATCTGAGTTGTACAAATATTTTTCAGGGTTAGTAATTTTCCATTGGACGACCAAATCGGCAAGAACGATGTTCTCATCTCCGGTAATCATTTTGGTCTCATCTGGAAACTCTTTTATTTTCCCTTCCTTTTCTTCATAGCCAAATTGGAGACTGAACGTTTCTTTTGAAAGTTTTTTTACACTTTGTATCGGCCATGGCAATTTAAGATGAAGACCCGGCTCAGTGATCCCTTCCTCAACTTTGCCGAATGTTAAGATGACAGCCTGTTCAGACTCATCGACCGTATACCAGGTTGAAAAAACAACGATACATAAAATGACAACAAGAATAACAAGGCCGGCAATTGTATAAATCCTCTTTAAACTAATCATGCCTCTCCCTTTCTTTATAAAGATTTGGTTTCTTTTTATACGAAAATATGTTAAAAAGGTTTCAATATTTCGGAATATTTAAATATTTATAAAAAAAATAACGAAAAGACGAAAGCTGGGTTTGCTTTCGTCTTTTCGTTGGCTCCTTGGATGAAGGGGTTTTCAAGTAGAATTTTAGCAACTCCATGTTAAGGAAAAATAAACCGGACGTTAAAGAACTGTAAATTTCCACTTCCCTTCAACGAGCCTTTATAATTGTAAGGTTTTATGGAATTCTATTGTAAATTCCGTCCCTTTGCCAAATTGGCTCTGAACAGAAATATTGCCTTTATGCGCTTCCACAAGATGCTTGACAATCGCCAGCCCTAAACCGGTCCCTCCGGAATTTCGGCTCCTAGCCTTATCCACCCGGTAAAACCGCTCAAATATTCTCGGGATTTCATCTTTATTAATTCCAATCCCGGTATCCTTTACTTTAGCGGTTACTGTCTTTTTATTTTCGATTATTTTCACTGTAACCATTCCGCCATTAGGGGTATATGTAATGGCATTATTAATAAGATTAATGAAAATTTGCTTTAGTCGATAAAGATCTCCCTCAACGATAATATGTTCTCCAGAAGTTTCCAGCATTAATGAAATGCCTTTTTCATTCGCCTTTCCTTCAAGAATCGTAATAACATCGTTTAACATCATGACAAGATCAACTGTCTGGATATTCAATTTAAACCCTTGCTGTTCTATTTTTGATAAATCTAATAGATCTTGAATAAGCGTTTGAAGGCGGCCGCTTTCTTGTAAAATGATATTGAGAAAAGCTTCAAGAGTATTTTTGTCATTCATCGCTCCATCTAAAAGAGTTTCAGTGAATCCTTTTATAGAGGTAATCGGTGTTTTGAGTTCGTGGGAAACATTTGCTACAAAGTCTTTTCTCATTTGCTCAAGCCTTTTTAATTCCGTTATATCGTGAAAGACTAGCAAAATACCCTTCCATACATCATTTGTGCCGATAATAGGTGCTCCGTATACTTCAAAATGCCGCCTCTCAATTGCGAGCGGAATGAGCATTTGCTTCTTAATTTTTTGTTCTGTCATAAATATTTCTTCAATTAATTTCGAAATTTCTTGATGCTCTATTACTTCATAATATAGTCTGTATAAATAATCGCTTGGATTTACATTGAAAATCTCTTTATAAGCCCTATTAATTAGATTAATATATCCTTTGCTGTCAATTAAAATAAGGCCGCTTCCCATATTTTCGATTAGAGTTGTCAAACGGTCCTGCTGCATTTCCTGGGTCTTCATCAGTTCCTGAAGGTTACGGGCTAGGACATTGATAGACGCGCTTAACATTCCCGTTTCGTCCATATGATCTTCATAAGTTCTGGCAAGATAGTTTCCTTTCGCCAGCTCAATCGCAACATTTGTAGCAGATTCGATCGGTTTCGTATAACGAGTCGTGATCCGTGACACTAAAAAGATAATAACAACAAGAGCCATTCCTAGACTGGCGGTTAAGAGCATCCAAATTTGCCGGTAGATTTTTTTTAGTTCATCTATTTGCGTGCTGAGAAATACGTATCCTTCTTTTTTTCCATCTTTATGAATCGGACTCCAGTAATACCGTAAATCATAGCCTCTCTTTACTTCATAGCCATTTTTAATCTCTGGCTGTTTCTCTATAATTTCACGGATAATTTCCGCATGTTCTCTAATTTTTGTATTTGATCGTTCACCGCTGTCATAAAGAATGGTTCCATCTGCGTCAGAAATAGTTATTCTTGATTCAAGCATACGGCTAATGGAATCCAGTTTATGTCCATCGAAACTGCCAATTCCTCCATTATCCTCTATATACGAAGTCAACACGTCGCTTTCAATTTTCAGCCTTTCATTAAACGATTTTAAATAATAACTTTTAAAAAGCTGTCCAAGTAACAAACCAAGGCCAATTAATACGGTAACAATTAGGGTAATAATAGAAATGAGGAGTCTTGTCCGGAATTTTATCATTCCCCTTTCGGCTCCTCTAATTTATACCCTAGACCGCGGATTGTTTTAATGTAGGCAGGTTTTTTTGTGTTTTGCTCAATTTTCTCGCGCAAATGACTGATATGAACATCAACAATTCGGGTATCCCCAGCAAAATCATAATTCCATACCGAACTTAGCAATTGGTCCCGCGTTAACACTCTGCCCTTATGTTTTGCCAAATATAGAAGCAGTTCAAATTCTTTCGGTGTTAAATCAAGTTGTTCTTCCGCAAAATATGCCTCATATTGTTCAGGATAAATTTTCAAGTCAGCGATCTTTATAAAACCATTCTCTAAAATTTCATTTTCTTTTACCTCGGGCTGAAATTGAGATCTCCGTAATATTGCCTTCACTCTTGCAATTACTTCACGGGGACTGAAAGGCTTTGTCATATAATCATCAGCACCGAGTTCAAGACCGAGAACTTTGTCAAACTCATCATCTTTTGCCGTTAACATCAAGATGGGTGTCATCATTTTTTGCTGTCTTAATTGTTTACAAACTTCAATTCCATCAAGTTTAGGCAGCATCAGGTCCAAAATGATCAAATCGGGATTTTCCTTGAGAGCTAAATCTTTTCCATCTTCACCATCCATAGCGGTTATAACATCAAAGCCTGCTTGCTCCAAATTGTACTGCAGCAATGTTACAATTGATTGTTCGTCGTCGACGACTAGCACTGTTTTCTTCATACAAGCCTCCGGTTATTCATATTAACCCCTATCCAAGTTCCTAATTTTATTATAATATATTTTTCTTCCTGCAAAAGTAGCCAAAGTGATAAAACACATCACATAAATGTAAAAAAGCTGTCCTCAAGAAGATAGCGGCGCTTCAATACTTGCATTTCCAAGCATTACAAAAAGAATAAAAAAATTCGGGGGAAATCCCCCGAATTTTTAATGTTTCAAATTAAACTAATACAGCCATTACATTGCGGACAGATTGAGCTGATTTATCTAAAGCAGCTTTTTCTTCCTCTGTCAAATCAAGTTCGATTACTTTTTCAATACCGTTTGCACCTAAAATAGTTGGAACGCCAAGGTAAATTCCGTTATAGCCGTATTCTCCCTCAAGGTAAGCAATAGCCGGAAGAATTCTACGCTGATCTTTTAGAATAGCTTCACACATTTCAACAAGAGAAGCAGCAGGAGCATAATAAGCGCTTCCATTTCCAAGAAGGTTAACTATTTCACCGCCGCCTTTACGTGTACGTTCAACGATTTTCTCAAGGCGATCCTTTGGAATTAGAGTTTCAAGGGGAATTCCGCCTGCGTAAGAATAGCGAACAAGGGGAACCATATCGTCTCCATGGCCGCCCAGTACAAAACCTGTAATATCCTTAACTGAAATGTTCAATTCCTGAGCGACGAAAGTTCTGAAACGGGCTGTGTCAAGTACACCTGATTGACCGATGACACGGTTTTTAGGGAAACCTGATTCTTTAAACACTGTATAAGTCATAGCATCAACCGGATTTGTCAATACAATGATGTAGCAATTTGGAGAATATTTCACAATTTCCTGTGTTACACTTTTCATCACTTTCTGATTTGTTTGCACTAAATCATCACGGCTCATTCCAGGTTTCCGTGCAATTCCTGCTGTGATTACAACGATATCGGAACCTTTTGTATCTTCATAATTCGAAGTCCCGATAATATTAGCGTCGAATCCTTGAACTGGGCTTGCTTCAAGCATATCTAACGCTTTCCCTTTAGTAGGTTTTTCCATTTGCGGAATATCAACTAAAACAATATCTCCAAGTTCTTTTTGAGCTAAAAGGAATGCTGTAGTAGCTCCGGTAAATCCTCCGCCGATCACAGAAATTTTTTTGCGTTTCATTGACATGGTGTGTTCCCCCTTATCGCATTAAAAAAAAAATGATTTCATACCAATAGATGCATCAAGTTTTTGCCCATAGGCTGGAAAGAGCATTTTATATAAAGGCTGTTCATCTTAATGAACAGCCTTAAAAAGATAATTATCCCATATTTTTAATTAACTCATTGCCGAATTCTGAAGTTTTTACTTCAATTGCACCTTCCATTAACCGTGCAAAATCATACGTAACAACTTTGGAAGCAATTGTTTTTTCCATCGATTTAATGATTAGATTTGCTGCTTCATTCCATCCTAAATGCTCAAACATTAATACTCCAGAAAGGATGACTGAAGAAGGGTTTACTTTATCTAATCCTGCATATTTAGGAGCTGTGCCATGTGTTGCTTCAAAAATAGCATGACCTGTTTCATAGTTAATATTTGCTCCTGGAGCAATTCCAATTCCTCCAACTTGAGCAGCAAGTGCGTCGGAAATATAGTCTCCGTTTAAATTCATTGTTGCTACAACATCAAACTCGCGCGGACGAGTCAGAATTTGTTGAAGGAAAATATCAGCAATTGCATCTTTTACAATGATCTTTCCTGCGGCTTCTGCCTCTGCTTGTGCTTTATTTGCAGCTTCTATCCCCTGTTCTTCTTTAATGCGGTCGTACTGAGCCCAAGTAAATACTTTATCGCCAAATTCTTTTTCAGCAAGCTCGTAGCCCCAGTTTTTAAATGCGCCTTCAGTGAATTTCATAATGTTCCCTTTATGTACGAGAGTTACAGACTTGCGGCCTTCTTTAATTGCATAATTGATAGCCGCACGTACAAGGCGAGTTGTTCCTTCCTGTGAAATAGGCTTTATGCCGATGCCTGAAGTTTCAGGGAATCGGATTTTATTGACGCCCAATTCATTTTCAAGGAAATTAATTAATTTCTTTACTTCGTCAGTACCTTTTGCATATTCAATTCCTGCATAAATATCTTCAGTATTTTCACGGAAAATAACCATGTCTGTATCTTGCGGGCGTTTTACTGGTGAAGGCACTCCTTCAAACCAGCGTACAGGACGCAAGCACACAAACAAATCTAGTTCCTGGCGAAGAGCAACGTTTAAGGAACGGATTCCACCTCCGACAGGAGTTGTTAAAGGTCCTTTGATGGCAATTAAGTATTCTTTAATTGTTTGCAGCGTTTCAGCAGGAAGCCATTCTCCAGTTTGTTTAAAAGCTTTTTCTCCGGCAAGAACTTCTTTCCAAACAATTTTCCGCTCGCCTTTATAAGCTTTCTCAACTGCTGCGTCTAATACTCTTTGTGCAGCAGCCCAAATATCCGGACCTGTTCCATCCCCCTCAATAAATGGAATAATCGGATTATTTGGTACGTTTAGCACACCATTTGTTACCGTGATTTTTTCACCTTGCATGATTTTTTCTCCCTTCTATAAGAGCTAAGTGCCCCTAACATTCCTATTTATTTTTTTCTTTTTAAAAAGCATTCCTAAAAGCCGGCGGATCAGCTCCGCCGAATGCAGCTTTTTAGAAAGCCAGGGGCAATGCTGGTAAAAAATCAGAATCAAAGGTTAGAAGGCTTTGCCCCTAACCTTTTTTCCTCACTCTTTTATTACATCAATTTTTCTCAAAAAAGTAAAATGGAGATTTTATTTTTTGGCATTAAAAAATCTTTTATCCTCTTTGCTCAATTGGAATAAATTTTTGCATTCCAGGACCGATATAGTCGGCACGCGGGCGAATTAAGCGGTTATTTTCATATTGTTCTAAAATATGGGCCAGCCAACCGGATATACGGCTTACAGCAAAAATTGGTGTAAATAAATCATGGTCAATTCCTAGGCTATGATATATAGACGCTGAATAAAAATCGACATTTGGAGGAAGACCTTTCTCCCCTGTCACAATTGCTTCAATCTTAGTGGACATTTCATACCAATGAGGTTCACCAGTAAGCTCTGTTAGCTTTTTAGACATTTCCCTTAAGTGTTTTGCACGCGGATCTCCTTTTCGATAAACCCGATGCCCGAAGCCCATAATTTTTTCTTTCTTCGCAAGCTTTTCTCGAATATATGGTTCAACATTCTCCAATGAACCGATTTCTGTCAGCATTTTCATTACCGCTTCGTTTGCACCCCCGTGCAATGGGCCTTTCAGCGCTCCAATTGCTGCTGTGACACCGGAATAAATATCAGATAAAGTTGCAACACAGACCCTCGCAGTAAAGGTAGAAGCATTTAACTCATGATCGGCATGAAGAACAAGCACCTTATTGAATGCTTCAACAGCAATATCCTCCGGTTCTTTTCCTTTAAGCATATACAAAAAATTCGCTGCAAAGCTTAAATCCTTCCTTGGCGCGACCGGCTCCAGCCCTTTGCGTACACGGGCAAATGCAGCGACAATCGAAGGTATCTTTGCCTGAAGGCGGATTGCTTTTCGATAGTTGGCCTCTTCATCCATAAGATCAGCTTCTTCATCATATAATCCAAGCAGTGACACAGCTGAACGAAGAGCAGCCATTGGATGAACCTTATCAATCGGATACATTTTGAAATGGTCCAAAATCTCTTTTGGAAGTTCAGCGTTTTCTGCCAGCAGGATTTTTAGTTCTTCCAATTCAGATTTCGTAGGAAGTTTGCGGTGCCATAAAAGAAAGATTACTTCTTCAAAACTAGCATTATCCGCTAAATCATCGATATTATAGCCAACATATGTCAGTGTATCATCGATTATCGAACTAATTGAAGAAGTTGTTGCAACTACCCCTTCAAGACCACGTGTAACTGTCATACTGTATCTCTCCTTTACTTAAATAATCTCCCCATTGCCCATTGACTGTAAACCAAATTTCACCGAATTCCTTTATCAGCATTCCGGAAATTGTTTTCTGTCCATTAATGGGCCAAAAAAAGCTGCTTAAAAGTTGCTGGATCAACAGAACATTTGAGGATACGCTTGTGTGTCTTCCTTTCAAAGTTTTTCAACGGGTCTTATAGCCCAAGCTCCGAGCGCTTGCTCAGAAAAATATCAAAAAAGAAAGTGCTTACATTTTTCTTCTTGCTAGCAACTGAAAATAAATTATTATTCATATTTACATTTTTCTCATAAAATTTATATAAGAAACGATTACTATTCCTATTATAAACAATTATCAGATTTTTGTGAACGAAAAGAATATAAAATGTGAAAAAATTATTATTTTTTTAGAAAAGCTGATATGCCAATTATATTTATACTTGCATTCGATCATTTTACTATTTCAAAAAAATAACACTTCCAAAATTATGGAATTCGGCTGCCATTCTCCTTTGCCTGAAGACAGAATAAGATCGCAGCCTGTTCTATTATCAATTATTTAAAAGATCAAATACTTTCATTGCCATGTATGCGATTCCTGCACCGATCAGCGGTCCTACCGCCACTCCTTTAAAGAGAGATACGGCAATAATCGTTCCTAAAACAAGGGCAGTTGTGATATGAGGGTCTTCTGCCAATAATATTACCCCGCCTTTCGCTAGCAGCGCTACTGCAATACCCGATATTAGTGCAATCCATGCATATGGCGATTTGAAAGCCCCAGACAAATCCTTAAAGCCGATTTCACCGCTTCCTATAGGAGCAAGGACAGCGATCGTTATAATTGTTACTCCCCAGTTAATTCCTTTTGCTTGAAGAATCGAAAAAGCGCGCATACCAATAGGAAGCAATTTTAATAACATTAAAACAATCACAGCAATCATTAGAGAGTTATTTTTTGCTATGAAACCTATTCCAAGCAATAATAATAAAAATAAATATGGTTCGAGTGTCAAATTGATTCATCCTTCCGCCAATATTACCTTAGCTTAAGATATGGTAGTTCCATCAACATAAAACCTGCTGCCTTTTTCATATTCGGTGAATCCTTTCAATGGTTTTGATCGTAGGTATGAGTACAGATGCGGTTTTCCAATATAGATGATAAAATACTTTTAATAATATTGCACAAATAAGGGGGAACTTAATTGAATAAGGTTTACATATATCGAACGATCCGATTTTTATTCGTAATAGGAATTGTTTTCTTAAGTTTGGCGGCAGTTTATTTCATATCAAAAGTCACATATCCTTTTCTTATAGCGCTGGCGCTTGCTTTTTTAATTAACCCGCTTGTTGGTTTTTTTGAGAAAAAGGCCCGAATGCCGAGAGCTCTGGCTGTTTTTATTGTTCTGATTCTTATTTTTGCCATTTTTGCCGGTTTAATCACTCTGCTTGTCACCGAAATTGTATCTGGTACTGAATATTTAGCAAAAATAGTGCCGAAACATTTAGATACAGTGATTCGTTATCTTGAACAATTTATAGCTGCTCAAATCATTCCTCTTTATAACCAGTTGTCAAGCAAGTTTCAAAACTTGGGCGCAGGCCAGCAAGATACCATTCTCACAAATATTCAAAGCGTCGGAACAAAAATCGGGACAACGGTCGGAGCGTTTATTCAAAACCTTCTCGGAAAAATTCCAAATATTTTATCATGGTTTCCGAACGCAGCTACAGTGCTCGTCATTTCTCTATTGGCAACTTTTTTTATCAGCAAAGATTGGCACAAGCTTTCCGCACTCGCTGGCAGGCTTCTTCCCAAGAGGGCAAAATCAAGTGGAAAAACAGTTTTTGCTGATTTAAATAAAGCTTTGTTTGGATTTATCAAAGCACAAGCAACTTTGGTTTCCATTACAACTGTTATTATATTAATCGGCTTGCTTATCCTACGTGTCGATTATGCGATAACGATTGCCTTAATTGCCGGAATCGTTGATATACTTCCTTACTTAGGAACAGGCGCCATTTTCGTTCCATGGATTATTTATGAGACTATTGTCGGAGAAACGAGCCTAGCAATTGGTCTTGGAGTCTTATATATTGTGGTTATTGTTCAAAGGCAAATTATGGAGCCTAAAATTCTTTCTTCAAGTATTGGGCTTGATCCGCTTGCCACTTTAATTGCCTTGTTTGTCGGTTTTAAGTTTCTCGGATTCCTAGGCTTAATTGTAGGCCCGGTAACCCTCGTCATTATCAGCACTTTGCATCGCGCAAATGTGTTCAAGGATATTTGGGCGTTTATTAAAGGTGAAGAAAAAGCATCTTAAATTTGAATTAATAGATGCTGACTCATTTGTGTCTGGCTCCCTCCAATACTAACAATATGTATTTATTGTATTGGATGGGTCTGACCCTTTGCTTATGAGTCAGCCTCTTTAATACTTACCGGATTATCGTTATAGTGCCTTTATCTATCCATCTTTTGAATGCTTTTATTAACAGCCTTTTAAAAAACTTTCTTGTTAGAGGGGCAAGTAATAAAAACCCTACTACATCTGTGATAAATCCGGGTGTCAAAAGCAAAGTTCCACCTATTAGAATACAAATGCCATCCAATAAGGCATCGCCGGGTATTTGCCCGTTTCGAAGCTGCTCTTGTGCTTTTCGAATCGTCTCAAGCCCTTGGCGTTTTGCTAAGTACGCCCCAAGAACTCCTGTAAAAATAAGTAAGAACATGGTCGGCAATACCCCAATCGTTTTACCCGATAATAAAAGGAATGCTATTTCTGCAGCGGGAACGATGATAAGAAATAATAGTAAATAACGCATGCTGCACCTCCACAGACAATTTACTTTGTCCAAATAATTATATTCCTTCAAAAATAAAAACACCAAATGAAAAAACAAAAAGAGATGAAGTATTAACCCCATCTCGTGAAAAATTGTTATAATACGCTCGCATGACCGTTGTAAATAATTCCACGTGCTGCATCCACAGTGATTTCTTGCCCATCTTTTAGAATTTTTGTTGCATTTTCAGCACCAACAATAACAGGAATGCCAATGTTTAAGCCAACAACTGCTCCATGGCTTGTCAATCCGCCTTCCTCGGTAATAAGGGCGCTGCATTTCTCAATAGCAGGTATCATTTCCGGGTCGGAACCGAGTGTCACTAAAATATGGCCTTCTTTCACTTTGCTTAAAGCTTCTTTTGCATCTCGGGCGATCACGACTTTTCCGTACGCAGATTTTCTTCCGATCCCTTGTCCCTTGATAATAGAATCACCTACTACATGAATTTTCATAAGGTTTGTCGTTCCGCTCTCTCCAACTGGAACGCCTGCAGTTATAACTACTAAATCGCCATTGGTAACAATTCCACTATTAAGACTTTCCTGAACAGCAATCTCAAGCATTTCGTCTGTTGTGGTAGCTTCTTTTCCAAGTAATGGATATACTCCCCAAACTAATGCCAGACGGCGGCGGACAAAGTCATTTGATGTAACTGCCACAATCGGCACTTTTGGCCGATATTTCGAAATCATCCTTGCTGTATGACCGCTTTCTGTAGGCGTTATAATCGCATTTACATCCAGATTTAATGCTGTATGGGCAACCGATTGGCCAATTGCATCTGTAATATTGTGTTCATTGTCTTTGCTTCGTATCGATAATATCTCATTGTGATTTAATGCAGATTCAGCTCGTGATGCAATATTATGCATTGTCTGGACAGCCTCTACAGGATATTGTCCAGCAGCTGTTTCACCGGAAAGCATAATTGCGTCTGTTCCGTCAAAGATCGCATTTGCTACGTCACTTGCTTCCGCACGTGTCGGCCGTGGATTTCTTTGCATGGAATCAAGCATTTGCGTAGCAGTAATTACCGGTTTTCCAAGCGCATTGCATTTTTTGATCAGTTTTTTCTGAACAAGAGGAACTTCTTCAGCAGGAAGTTCTACTCCGAGGTCACCCCTTGCTACCATTAAACCGTCTGATACTTCTAAAATTTCATCAATATTGTCGACCCCTTCTTGATTTTCAATCTTAGGGATAATATGAATATTAGTCGCATTTCGTTCTTCTAACAATTGGCGGATCTCAAGCACATCTTTTGCTCTTCTGACAAATGAGGCGGCTATAAAATCTATGCCATGCTCAATCCCAAAAATAATATCATTTTCATCTTTTTCTGTTATTCCCGGAAGTTTGACAGATACTCCCGGAACATTGACACCTTTCTTATTTTTTAAGATGCCGCTGTTTAAGATTTTTGTATGAATTTCATTATTAGCTTTGTCGATTTTGGTTACTTCAAGTTCGATTAATCCGTCATCTAGCAAGATTTTTGAGCCTTTTTGAACATCATCAATTAAACCCGTATATGTAACTGAAAATTTTTCAGGCGTTCCCAAGACTTCTTTCATAGAAATAATAATTTCCTGTCCGGCTTTTAATTCGATAGCACCGTTTTCCATATCATGCGTGCGTATTTCAGGACCTTTCGTGTCAAGAAGGATCGCAATATTTTTGCCGGTTCTTTCTGCAGCTTCCCGAATGTTTTTAATCCGCTGGGCATGTTCTTCGTGGTTCCCATGTGAAAAATTCAGACGTGCAACATTCATTCCCGCTTCTATTAATTGCGTAAGCTTCTCCACACTTTCACTTGCCGGACCAATCGTACAAACGATTTTTGTTCTGCGCATATTTTATTTTTACCTCCTGTAAAAAATGAAGGACTTATTAAATAGAGAGCTCCTTGGATAGTTTGCACAATTCTAGGTCGAGCGTATGTTCATTGGAAAATACTTCATCAAAATCATAATCTACGACTTGATTTTTTCTGATTCCTACTGCACGTCCGCCTTTTCCTTCAATGAGAAGCTCAACGGCGCGAGCTCCAAGACGGCTTGCAAGCACACGGTCAAATGCACTTGGCGAACCGCCGCGCTGAACATGGCCAAGAACAGTAACCCAAGTAGCAAAACCGGTTGCTTCTGTAATTTGTTTACTAAGCTCTTCGCCTCTGCAAACTCCTTCAGCTACGATAATAATACTATGCCTTTTGCCACGCTCGTGGCTTCTCTTTAAACGGTCTGCAATTTCATTTATGTCATAATTTTCTTCTGGAATAACAATCGCTTCAGCCCCGCCGGCAAGGCCTGCCCATAATGCAATGTCGCCGGCATTGCGGCCCATTACTTCAACTACAAACGTTCTTTCATGGGAAGATGCTGTATCACGAATCTTGTCAATCGCATCGATAACGGTATTTAAAGCTGTATCGAATCCGATCGTATGCTCTGTGCCTGGTATATCATTATCAATTGTACCCGGAACGCCTACACACGGAAAACCAAGTTCTGTCAGGGCTTTCGCTCCTCGGTAAGAACCATCCCCGCCAATAACAACAAGCCCGTCTATTCCGTGTTTCTTTAATTGTTCAACACCTTTTAGCTGGCCTTCCTTAGTTTTAAATTCTTCACAGCGGGCAGAATAAAGCATTGTTCCTCCACGGTGAATAATATCACCAACAGAACCGAGTTCAAGTTTTTTGATATTTCCGTTAATTAAACCTAAATAACCGCCATACACTCCATAAACTTCCAAGTTGTGATAAATAGCTTTCCGCACAACAGCGCGAATCGCAGCATTCATTCCTGGTGAGTCTCCACCGCTCGTTAGAACTCCTATTTTTTTCATAATGCATCACCTCTATTTATTTCAAAAATATATTTAATAGTTTCTAGAAAGCTCTTTTCTTTATAAATAAAACACCCTTTAATATTTCTAAAATAACACGAAGAACTTTGTCTAACAACCGATTCTTGTAATTCTTCATATAGACAGAATTATCGGGATAATGCAAACGGTTCCCACAAAAAGAAACAGGGGAAAAATGGTGTATGTTTCTAATTCACTTCTACATATTCAGTAGCAAACGAATATTCCCCGATCGCTTTAAATTTTTTATAACGGTGGTCGACAAGTTCTTCATCTGACATTTTAACCAGTTCTTTTAAAGACTTTATTAGTATTTGGTCAATGTATTCAGATTGCTTTTTCACATCTTTATGTGCTCCGCCCTTTACTTCAGGGATAATTTCATCTATAATACCGAGTTCCTTAAGATCAGGAGCGGTGATCTTCATCGTTTCTGCAGCCCTTTTTGCTTGTGAGGCATCTTTCCATAAAAGTGCCGCTGCACCTTCAGGAGAAATAACCGAGTATGTGGAGTTCTCAAGCATATGAATATGGTTTCCTACTCCTAACGCTAAAGCTCCGCCGCTTCCGCCTTCTCCAATAACGATGCATATGACCGGCACTCTTAAACTGGCCATTTCAAAAAGATTCCGAGCAATCGCTTCACTTTGTCCCCGCTCTTCTGCAGCCTTTCCAGGATATGCTCCTTTCGTATCAATAAGACAAATAATTGGCCGCTTAAATTTTTCAGCTTGCTTCATTAACCGCAATGCTTTTCGATATCCTTCGGGATGCGGCATGCCAAAATTACGTCGGATGTTTTCTTTTGTATCTTTGCCTCGTTGATGTCCGATTACCGTCACCGGCAACCCATGAAATTTGGCAATGCCTCCTACGATCGCCTCGTCATCTCCATAGCAACGGTCGCCGTGGCATTCAAAGAAATCAGTGAAAAGATGTGAAATATATTCTAAAGTAGTAGGCCTGTTAGGATGACGGGCAATTTGGACTCGGTTCCACGGTTTTATATTTTCATAAATTTCTTTCTCTAATTTTTCCAGCCGCTCTTCTAGCTTCTCAATTTCTGAAGAAAGATCAACGTCCGTACTTTTCGTAAATTCTTTAAGTTCGGCAATTTTTTTCTTTAACTCTAGTACAGGGCGTTCAAATTCTAATTCTCCAACCATTTCACTTCACCTCCTGCATGAATGTCCAATATCGTAGTAATTTTATCTTTCAAATCAAGCCGCGAGATGACAGCATCAAGCTGGCCATGTTTTAAAAGAAATTCTGCTGTTTGAAAGTCTTCAGGCAATTCTTCACGAATCGTTTGCTCGATGATTCTTCTTCCGGCAAAGCCAATGAGAGCTCCAGGTTCGGCAAAATTATAGTCTCCCAAGGAAGCAAAACTTGCAGATACGCCGCCTGTTGTCGGGTGCGTCATAATGGAAATCGTCAATCCGCCGTTATCGCTGAAGCGTTTTAAAGCGGCGCTCGTTTTCGCCATTTGCATTAAACTTAAAACACCTTCCTGCATGCGCGCTCCGCCTGATGCAGTAAAAATAATAAACGGAATTGAAAGCTCATCCGCTTTTTCGATCGCTCGGGTAATTTTCTCACCAACAACAGAACCCATGCTTCCCATACGGAAATTAGCATCCATAACTGCAATAGCCACTTGGTAGCCATTCACTGTCCCAGTACCAGTAACAACCGCTTCATTCATTTTTGTTTTTTCCCGGTCTTTTTCCAGCTTCTCAAGATAATCAGGAAAATTAAGCGGGTTTTTTGAAACCATTTCGCCATTCCACTCTTCGAAACTGCCTTCATCTAAAAAGCTTTGCAAACGTTCTGCTGAATTCATCTGATAGTGATAACCGCAATGAATACAAACCTTAAGATTTTTGGAAACCTCTTTTGTATACATAATTTTTTTGCATTTAGGGCATTTCGTCATAATTCCTTCAGGAACATCATGTTTCGCAGCTTCAGATGGAATCGTGGCATATTTTTTCTTTTTTGATTTTGTAAAAATGTCTTTAAGCAAGGTGAAACCTCCCTCGTCGGTAGCAATTAGACAAGCCGGACTCCTGTATTTCAACACATCATGAAATCTTGTTTATAAATCTACTTAGTGGTCAGACCACTAGAATGAAAATAAAACGCCACATATTTAATTTCATATAACAGCCTGTCTTACAATATAGAGGAATGACCATACAATTACTGTAACATCTTGTCGTCAAGGATTCGACAACTTTCTCAGCTTTCGGTATGCTTGCAATATTTCATCTTGATTTTTTGAAAATATCGCATCAATTAAAGAAAGGTAGTCATTTTTTTTTGCATCGTATTTATTTAAACCAAGAAAGTTATAATAGTCTTTAAGGATCATCCAAATTCTAAAAAATAAGTAGTTTTGTGCGAGCTGAACAATTTTCAAAAAAAAATCGTCATCGTTGAACTTAGCGGACTTTGCCCAATTAGAAAAATTCCTTAGCTTTTCTTGATCGAACTTTAATAAAATTAGCCGCAAACAATCTATTTCAATCAAATGCTTCGTTTCAGACACATCACGTTTTGCTCTCTCGTCTTGTAAGATGAAAGTACTTAAAAGTTCAACTAACTGATGTCCCCTAAAATCGCAGATAAATGTGCCTTCTCCGCGTCTTGTTTCGATTAATCCTAATAATTCTAAAGCACGCAGAGCCTCCCTTACGGAGGAGCGCCCAACATTCAGGCGCTCAGATAGCTCACGTTCGGAAAGGATTTTATCTCCTGGCTTTAAACCATTGGATTCAATCATGGCTCTTATCTGCTTTACGATTTCTATATAAACTTTTGAATTCCCATGAGATCGATTCACGTTACCCGATCACTCACTTTTTCCAATAGTAATAAGCCGGCGTGTTTTTTCTTTGACCTCCTCGGGATCAACTTTAATCCTTGCAACTCCGGTTTCCATGGCAGCTTTTGCAACGGCAGCCGCTACTTCCGGAGCTACTCTTGGATCGAACGGTCCTGGAATAACATAATCAGCATGCAACTCATCTTCTGAAATTAACCCTGCAATCGCCTCAGCCGCAGCTACTTTCATTTCTTCATTTATATTAGTTGCCCGAACATCAAGCGCTCCGCGGAATATACCCGGAAAAGCAAGAACATTGTTGACTTGGTTTGGAAAATCCGACCTGCCCGTTCCCACGACTTTCGCACCGGCAGCTTTCGCTTCTTCCGGCATAATTTCTGGATCAGGGTTTGCCATTGCAAAAATTATCGGATCAGGATTCATTGATTGGATCATTTCCGCAGTAAGGGCTCCCGCAGCAGAAACCCCAATAAAAACATCGGCTCCTTTAATAACTTCTGCGAGGCTCCCCTTTAAATTTTTCTTGTTGGTAAATTTCGCAACTTCATTTTTAATCACGTTCATTCCCTGCTGGCGGCCTTCGTATATGGCTCCTTTTGTATCACACATGATAATATCGCGAACACCATAGCTGTACAGAAGTTTAATAATCGCAATTCCGGCTGCTCCAGCCCCATTAGCAACTACTTTTATCTCATTCATTTCCTTTTTGACCAATTTTAATGCATTTACAAGACCTGCTACTGTGACAATGGCAGTGCCATGCTGGTCATCGTGAAAAATTGGGATATTTGTTTCTTTTTTGAGCCGTTCTTCAATCACAAAGCAGTTCGGTGCGGCGATATCTTCAAGGTTAATCCCGCCGAAAGTCGGTTCAAGAAGCTTTACTGTCTCAACGATTTTATTCACATCTGTTGTATTTAAACATATTGGAAACGCATCGACTCCCGCAAAACTTTTAAAAAGAACCGATTTTCCTTCCATTACAGGCAAGGCTGCTTCTGGTCCGATATTTCCTAGACCTAGTACAGCAGTGCCATCGGAAACAACTGCAACCATGTTTCCTTTCATTGTATAGTCGTAGACAGTTTCCGGATTATTATATATCTCTTTGCATGGCTCAGCCACTCCAGGAGAGTATGCCAAGCTTAGCTCCTTTGCATTTCTTACTTGAACTTTAGATTTCGATTCTAATTTTCCTTGATTAATGCGATGCATATGCAAAGCTTCTTCACGTAATGTCAATTATTATCACACCTTTGAATATTAGGGAAACAATCATTTTTGCTCCCTGCTTATAATAACGCTTCAGTTCGAAGTGGTCAGACCACATTAGCTTCTTTATCATATATCACAACTTTATCAAATGTAAAGATTATTTCCTCAAAACAACATTGCTCTTGCCCAAAAAATCTTTCAGTTCATTCAGACACTCTTCCGATGGATCGATTCTGTCCTCGTCAGACAGCAATATTGTTTTATCAGCCCGCTCGTAATAAAGGACAATTCTTGTTCTCCCTTTATATTTTCGAATGATCGATTTTAAAAATTGCAGTTGTTCCGGTGATTGCTTTTCTGTTTCGATTTTTAAATATAACTTAGGGCCTTCTGTTTTCAAGTGGTCTTCCATTTGTCGGATATCCTTTGCATTTTGAATAATGAATTGTTTATGTCTCTCACGTTCTTCAATCTTTCCTTCAAATAGTAGAATACTTCCTTGTTTTAGAATCCCGCTTAATTTTTTAAAAGGAGCCGGAAATACAACGGCCTCTATTTCTCCGCTTGGATCGCTTAAAGTCAAAAATGCCATCGCTTCCCCTTTTTTGGTCCTGATTTTCTTTAATTCTGTAATATAAGCGGCAATAATCGCAGACCGGCGGCTTTGAGCAAGTTCTGCCAGCTGTTGAACGGCTGCTCTTTTCAGTAAATCTTCATATGCGGAAACAGGGTGTTCTGATAAGTAAAAACCTAATACTTCTTTTTCAAATGCAAGTTTGTCTTCAATGTTGATCGGATCCACCTGCATATATTTTGGTTTAAGTAAAAACTCTTCCTCTGAAAATAAATCATACTGGTTCGTGTCATCAGGTTTTACAAGCTGGGCATGTTCCATTGCAATATCAATGGTGGCAAGCAAAACGGCCCGGTCTTGCCCAAACTCATCAAAACTTCCTGAATGAATAAGAGCTTCAAGAGTCTTTCGATTGACCGCCTTTGCAGATACTCGCAAACAAAAATCAAATAAATCATCAAACGGTTTTGTCCTTCGTGCCTGAAAAATCTCCTTTAATACCGCTATCCCCACACCTTTAATGCTTGAGAGGCTGTAGCGGATTGCCCCGTTTTCAACTTGAAACGAATAGCCGCTTTTGTTTATTGAAGGGGGGAGAATCTTCATACCCATTTGCTTTAGTTCGCGAACATATTGTGCGATTTTTGTTTCGTTTCCGGAAACAGATGTAAGAAGGGCCGCCATAAAATAAAGCGGATAATGTGCCTTTAAATAGGCAAGTTGATAGGCGATAAAGCTGTATGCCACTGCATGGCTGCGGTTAAATCCGTAATTGGCAAATTTAACAATCAAATCATAAATTTGATTGGCTGTTTGTTCGCTGTAGCCCTTATTCAGTGCCCCTTTCACGAAATGATGCCGTTCTTTATCTAGGACATCACGCTGTTTTTTCCCGACAGCGCGCCGAAGGAGATCCGCTTCCCCGAGAGAAAACCCTGCCATTTTTGAAGCAATTTGCATAATCTGCTCTTGATAGACAATAACACCATACGTATTTTTTAAGATTGGCTCAAGATCGGGATGCGGATAGTCTGTCTTTTCGCGCCCGTGCTTCCGATCGATATAAAGCGGGATATTTTCCATTGGGCCCGGGCGGTAAAGTGCATTAACCGCAACGATATCTTCAAACCTCGTTGGCATTAAACGAGTCAACACTTTTCGCATTCCTTCTGATTCAAGCTGAAAAATTCCTGTCGTATCTCCCTTGCTTAATAACTCAAAAGTTTTTGGATCATCTAGAGGAATATCGTGAATATTTATCTTTTTCCCTGTTTTTCTTTGAATGGATTGAATGATTGCTTCGATTAATGATAAGTTTCTTAAACCGAGAAAATCCATTTTTAATAATCCGATATCTTCAAGATGTTCCATTGAATACTGAGTTAAATAGACTTTATCATGGCCGCTCTGGATCGGGATGACATTAATAAGCGGCTCTTCGCTTATGACAACTCCGGCTGCATGTGTTGATGTATGTCTTGGCAAGCCCTCAAGCTTTAAGGCCGTTTCAAACAGCTTTCGGTTCAATTTCGATTCATTCACAAATGTTCGAAGCTGTTCTGATTCCTTGTAAGCTTCTTTCAAACTGACTCCAAGCCTTGATGGAATCATTTTCGAAAGCCTATCCAATTCTTTTGCATTAAGGCCAAATACCCTGCCAACGTCTCTGATCGCCGCTTTAGCCGCCAGCGTTCCAAACGTAATAATTTGCGCAACATGAAGCTCGCCGTATTTTTCCACAACATATTCGATTACTTCCTCGCGGCGGTTGTCAGGAAAATCGATATCGATATCAGGCATGGAAATCCGTTCGGGATTCAAAAACCGTTCAAAAAGCAGCTGATGCTCAATCGGATCAACATCTGTTATATAAAGAACATAGGCCACGATGGAGCCAGCTGCAGATCCCCTGCCAGGTCCCGTTAAAATCCCCCGGCCGCGTGCAAACTTCATAAAATCCCAAACGATCAGAAAATAATCACTGAACTTCATCCTCTTGATCACGCCTAGCTCATACATTAAACGTTCTTTATGCTCTTCTGCTCTATCCTTATATCTCTCATTCAATCCTTGCAAACAAAGTTTTTCGAGAAAACTGTCTGCGGTTTCGCCGTCAGGCACCGGATACTTTGGAAGAAATTGTTTATCCATTTCGAGAAGAACATTGCATTGTTCAGCAATATGAATCGTATTTTCCAGCGCATCGGGATATTCATAAAATAACTCTGTCATTTCCTCTGCTGTTTTGAAATAAAATTGATCGCTCCCAAGCCGTTCGCGGCCCTCATCCTGCAGTTTTTCACCATTTTTGATTGCCAGCATACATTCGTGGGCAAATGCATCTTTCTGTTCTAAGTAATGGACACGATTTGTTGCAACAATCCCGATTCCGGTTTCTTCCGCAAGCCTTGCCAATTCCGGAATCAATTGCTGCTCAACTTTTATTCCGTGGTTTTGCAAGCTAATATAGAAAGAATTTTCTTCAAATAGACCGGCAAGAGAAAGCGCTGCCTGCTTCGCTTTTTCCGGTTCATTATTTAGTAAATAATGCTCAATTTCTCCTTCAATTCCCGGCGTCAAGGCAAATAGTCCTTGAGCATAATGCCTGAGCCACTTAATCGGAATTCCTTGTGGAGATTTCGTTTGGACAACACTTGTGATTTTTAATAGATTTTGAAATCCTGTTTGATTTTTTGCCAATAACACAAGCGGAAAAGAACTTGATTCTGATAATTCGCTTAAGACATCTACTGTCAGCCCTAAAATAGGCTTAATCGAATGCTTTAAACACTCTTTATAAAAAGCAACAGCGGCATACATGACATTGCGATCAGTTAATGCCAATGCCGGAAACCGCTTGTTCTTTGCTTCGCTGACCAATTGTTCGATCGTAATTGTGCTGGTAAGAAGACTGTATGAACTATATACATGAAGGTGAATAAAAGACACGTTTTTCACACCCTTACTGCTTCTTCTATTCTCATTATAGAACTTCATTTTAAAAAAAGAAAATATGTTCTCATTCTTGCAAGTGGTCGATAAACCAATGAAATTACTGAATACAAAATGTAAGAAACATATTTATAAAAGTTTGTCCATATGATGAATAACAAGGACATTCCAAAAAAGAAACAGGGATGGATTTATCTATGAAACAAGAACCATTTTTTATTGGACTTATTGAATCTTATTTTATTGCTCTCGGAGTTTTGCTCGGAGGCGCGTTGATCGGAGGGATGGCTGCGTTTTTAACCGGGAAGCCCCCGCTAACAGAAATCTATCGTATTGCCACGTCTATTCGGATATGGGCGATTATTGCGGCTATTGGTGGAACGTTTGATACCGTGTACAGCTTTGAACGAGGTTTGCTTGATGGAGAAACAAAGGATATTTTTAAACAGTTCTTGTTGATTCTTTCCGCACTCGGAGGAGCAAAAACCGGTGCTTTGCTCATAAATTGGTTGACGCAGGAGTATACCTCTTCATGAGAATTCCTCCTTACTACCGGCAGACTGGCTGGCAAAGGTTCCTCGCAGGTATGGCAATCGGCGGATTTATAAGCTGGATTATTTTTTTATATATTTTTGGCTCATGGCAGGAGATTCAAAGCAAGGAAATACAGCGACAGAAAGATGAAATAGCGGATCTAAAGAAAGCAGTAAAGATCTGGCAGGGAGATTTTAATAAGTTGAATGAAAAAAATCAAGAACAGTTAACTGTTCAGAATATTAAAGTCAAAATCACAAATTTCGAAAAATATAAACTTGATCTGCTCAGTGTTTCAGAACTTGAAGAAATGATAAAAGAAGATATCGACATGGTGATGGCTAAAGATCTCGAATCCGTTTATAATAACAAGGACTTGATTAAAAAAGTCATTGAAAATAAAGTATTTGTATTAAACGATAAACGATTCAAACTGCAAGTAAAAGAAATGATCGTCTATACTACATTGCAAATCCAGTTGCAAATAATTATGGACGGCTGATTTAATACTATGGCTGACTCAAACAACCATGTCCTGCAAGACACAGAAATTGATAAGCCTTCCTAAAAAGATACCTTATAAAAAGCAAAGGGTCAGCCCCCTCCAATACAACATATAGACATTCTATATATTGTTATTGTTGAAGGGAGCCAGACCCTCGTTTACTGGTGCATACACGCCTGATCCATATCTCTTAACACTGATTCTTTCTCTTCCCATGAGTAAATGGAAGCACCGGCAGCAAGCGGATGTCCGCCTCCTTTATATTTTCTGGCAACACTGTTAATAATCGGGCCTTTTGAGCGCAGCCTAACGCGAATTTGATCCTCTTCTTCTATAAAAAAGGCCCAAGCCAAAATTCCCTCAATATTTCTAAGCGAACCAACTAATAAAGAAGCTTCAGCAGGTTTCACCTTGTATTCTTCAAGCAGCTCTTTTGTTAAAACCATTGATGCGACACCGCTCGGACGAATATCAAAGTTTTGTAAAATATAACCGTGTAATTTAACGACATTTGGCTTAAGTTCATACATCTTATCATACAATTCCGTTCGTGAAAATCCGTAACGAATCAGTTCGCCAGCATACCCAAACGTTTTTTCAGTCGTGCTCGGATAAAGAAACCTTCCCGTATCTCCGACAATTCCGGCATACAAAAGCCTTGCTGCTTCATCTGTCATTTTCAGACCTTTCTCTTTTCCAAATAAATAAAACTCATAAATCATTTCACTTACAGAACTTGCATCCGTATCTACCCACATTAAATCCCCGTAAGGGTCTTCATTTGGATGATGGTCAATTTTTATCAATTTATCACCAAGATGATAACGGCTATCACAAATCCTCTCTGTATTTGCTGTGTCGCAAATAATAACTAGCGCACCTTTATAAGTTTCATCTGATATCGTATCAAGCCTGCGCAGATAATGAAGGGTTGGCTCTTCCTTTCCAACTGCGTAAACTTGTTTCTCTGGATAAGACGCCTTCAGAATTTCTACCAATCCTCCCTGGGAACCGTAGGCATCTGGATCAGGCCGTACATGCCGATGGACAATAATTGTATCATATTGCTCAATAGCTTCTAAAATTTTCTCTTTCATACTTTTGCTCCTTAATATATTAATAATCAATTATTCACACACTTTAAGAAATGAACGTGATGCGGACAGACCCTCAAATTTAATGCGATAATATATTTAAAAGCTGTCCCGCGTAAAAAGAGTCGCTACTTGTGTAGCTTTTCCCGTCCATAATCGTTAAAATAATAGAAGATTGTCGAAAATGGAGGAATTGAAATCATGCCTGTATTAGCCATTTTAATTGTAATGTCACTTTCTTTCTATGTATTTTATAAAATTAAATACATCAGGTCCACCCGGCCTGCAGAAAGGCAATGGATCTCAGCCAAATCGAGAATTGCCCTCGGTTTATTTGTTGGGTTGTTTGGCTTAAATCAACTGTTTCTTTATCACACAACAGTCACCTATATTGTCGCAGCTCTGTTTATCATTGTCGGAGGATTCAGTGTCTGGGGCGGCATAAAAGCTTATAAATTTTATCTTCCGTACGCTGTCAAAGAAGCTGAGGAGCTTTCAAACAATTAGGTTTGAAAAAGCCGTTTTAACTAAACGGCTTTTTTATAGACTGGATTATCGCCGAAATCCCCTCGAGGGCCGCTTCGGTCATGCCAATGAAGTCAAAAAGCGACTTCACCGGCATGACCTCCAGCGCTTGTCGGGGATAACCAGTCGGCTCCGCTTTTCTAGCTCCGATCAATAAGCTGGCACATCATCATAGCCTTTCCGACTAGTACCCCTTCGTTAAAGACCTCAACATCAACTTTCCCGAATTTCCGCCCTACTTCGAGAACTCTCGGATAAACCTCTAACTTGCTGTCGATTTGCACAGGTTTAATAAAATAGGTCGTCATGTTCTCGACAACGAGATCGCCTTTTTTATAGCTTCTAAGAACTCGATTAGCCGCTTCCGTCACAATTGTGGTGAATACTCCGTATGAAAGAGAACCAAGATGGTTCGTCATTTGCGGTGTTACTTCACAACGGAAAACATTTTCGCCTTTTGTTTTATCCTGGACTACAGTTAATTGACTAGTCACAATATCATCGAGCGTTTCCCCTACTTGTGGCTGTCGTTGTATCATTTGCAATGCTTTTAGAACATCCTGCCTGCTGATAATCCCTTCAAGCTTATTGCTGTCATCTACAACTGGCAATACTTCAATTCCTTCCCAAACCATGATATGTGATGAAGAAGCAACACTCGTTTTTCCGCTAACTGTTATCGGATTTTTTGTCATGATTTTCTCAATCGGCGTTTCCGGTGGATGACCGATAATATCCTTTGATGTCACCATTCCTTGTACCTTCATATTGTGATCAACGACAGGAAACCGGCTGTGCATGGTTTCGTTGTTATATTTATACCAATCGGAAACATGATCATTTATTGTTAAATATATTGTCTCTGAAAGAGGTGTAAGAATATCTTCTACGAGGACAATTTCTTTTTTTATCAGTTGGTCATAAATAGCGCGGTTAATCATTGTTGCAACGGTAAATGTATCATAGCTCGTTGAAATAATCGGAAGCTGAAGCTCATCTGCCAGTTTTTTTACGTCCTCTTCCGTATCAAACCCGCCTGTTATAAGGACGGCAGCTCCAGCTTTAAGGGCAAGCTCATGGGCTTTTGTCCTGTTTCCTACAATTAGCAGGTTTCCTGCCCCGGTATATCTCATCATTGCTTCGAGCTTCATCGCACCGATAACAAATTTATTAAGGGTTTTATGCAAACCAGCCTTGCCGCCCAAAACCTGGCCATCAACAATGTTTACAACTTCCGCAAAAGTCAGTTTTTCTATATTTTCTTTTTTCTTTCGTTCGATGCGAATTGTTCCGACCCGTTCAATCGTGCTGACGTACCCTTTGATTTCTGCGTCTTTAATTGCTCTGTACGCCGTTCCTTCACTTACGTTGAGCGCCTTGGCGATCTGGCGGACAGATATTTTTTCCCCTACCGGAAGTTCATCAATATATCGCAAGATTTGTTCATGCTTCGTTGCCAAGACCTTCACCCTTTATATAAAATTTCCACATATCTATAAGTTAATTATAAGGTGAATGTCTATTTGAATTCAATTCGATATCGAAATCATGAAAAAAATCATTCGTTCTAGTCTTGATAAGAACGGGCTTTCGTTCCTGCAGGTTGACCATGTAACATCCGATTATCAGTCTTGGCTGTTTTAGGAAAATAAAATAATGCTGTCAAATTTCCTGAAATGACTATGAAAGCAAAAGCCAGCCAAACCCGGGCAAAAATTCCCTCAATCCCTTCAGCAAAAATAGATAATTTCGGAAAAGCATAATAAAGCAGGAGTGCGCAAATTAACAAACAAAGCAAATACCGATTCTTTTTCATCCTTTTCCCTCCTCAAACTGCTTGTTTTAATTTTATGCATAGGAAAAGGAAAAAAGTAGTTACATTGTCCGCTTCATTAAGAGCCACAACGTAAAAAGCGCGCAGTCTACATTCGCTGCACGCTTTTTACTTGATTAGAGTTCAATTGCTTCCCCTGCGCGAAGGACTTTCCCGCTTACACCTTCTAGCATATCAATAAATTTTTGCGGATCCTGCTTTATCGGTGGAAACGTATTATAGTGGATCGGAACCACTATTTTTGGATTGAGCAATTTTGCTGCATACGCCGCATCCTCAGGCCCCATAGTAAAATTGTCGCCGATTGGCAAAAATGCGAGATCAATCGGATGACGCTCGCCAATCAGCTTCATATCTGAAAACAAGGCCGTATCTCCTGCATGGTATATCGTTTTGCCTTCAGCCATAACAAGAACCCCGGCAGGCATTCCACCATAAATAATTTCGTTCTTTTCCGTAATGATCCCGGTGCCATGAAAAGCCGGTGTTAATTTAACTTTTCCAAAATCAAATTCATATGCTCCCCCAATATGCATTCCATGAGTATTGAGTCCTTGCCAGCTTAAATATGTAGCTAATTCAAAATTTGCAATGACAAGAGAGTTATTTTTCTTTGCAACTTCAATTGCATCTCCAACATGATCGCCATGGGCATGGGTGATAATAATCACATCGGGCTTGACATCATCTAACTTTAAATCAGTTAAACCATTTCCAGAAATAAAAGGGTCAATGAAAATTGTTTTTCCGTTCGTTTCAATTTTTACAACAGAATGACCGTGGTAAGAGACCTTCATTTTATACCATCTCCTTTCAAAGTTGCATTTAAATTATACTACAATAGAAATGCAATTCCTTCTTTTCATTTCTCTCTATACCCTAAATGGCACTAAATTAAAAGTTTACTTTTATGCTGATTGTTTGCTAATCTCTAATCATGAACGTTTATAGGAGGAAAAATGAATGAATCACCGACTTGAAAAGTTATCACAATGGATGAAAGAAACCGGTACAGATGTATGCTTTTTAACGTCGCCGGAGAATGTGTTTTATTTGAGCGGGTTTTTAAGCGAACCGCACGAACGGCTTCTTGGCCTGGCTGTTTTTCAAGAAGATGAACCGTTTTTAATCTGTCCGGGAATGGAGAAAAATGACGCAAAACGTTCCGGTTGGAATTATGAAATAATCGGGTACAGTGATATCGACAACCCATGGGAACTTGTACATAAAGCCATACAAAATCGCCTTACAAAAGCAAATACAATTGCGATCGAAAAAGAGCATATGAATGTTGAGAGGTTTGAACAAGTTACATCGCTTTTCCCGGGAGCAAGCATTGTTTCAGCAGAAGAAAAGCTGCGCAAACTCCGAATGGTAAAAGATGAAAAGGAATTAAGCGCCATTCGCGAAGCATGCGCATTAGCCGATTTTGCCATTGAAACCGGAGTTGCAGAATTAAAAGAAGGAAAAACTGAGCTGGATGTACTTGCTGCCATCGAATATGCGCTAAAGAAAAAAGGCGTAACCGAGATGTCATTTTCAACAATGGTATTAACAGGGGTGAACGCTGCTTCACCGCACGGAACCCCCGGACTAAAAAAAATTCAAAAAGGTGATCTTGTCCTCTTTGACCTTGGTGTTATCGTTGACGGATATTGTTCGGATATTACGCGAACAGTAGCTTATGGCGACATCAATGAAAAACAGGCTGCAATTTACGAAACGGTTTTTAAAGCACAAAAAGCTGCGCTGGAAGCAATCAAACCAGGGGTTTTATGCTCAGAAGTTGATCTCGCAGCACGCCGAACTATTTCGGAAGCCGGCTATGGGGAATTCTTCCCGCATCGACTTGGCCACGGGCTGGGGATCAGCGTTCATGAATATCCTTCTTTAACTGAAACAAACAATCTTGCTCTTGAAGAGGGAATGGTTTTTACAGTCGAACCAGGCATTTACGTTCCAGAAGTTGCTGGAGTGAGAATCGAAGATGATGTTGCAGTGACTTCAAACGGAATCGAGATATTAACGAAATACCCGAAAGAGCTTCAAATTATAAAGTAAAACGTACGGTACGACTTAGAATCGCGCTAAAACTAATTGTACCACAAGAAGAGGCTGTCTCATAAGGGTCATACCCTTATGAGACAGCCTCTTTGTTCTTTACATTTGTTCAAGAAGTGTTTTTGTATCAGCATATTCAAGATTATGCGCTTCTGCAACTGCCTTGTACGTAACATTACCATTAAGAGTGTTAATCCCTTTCAAAAGGGCTTCATTATCAAGGCATGCTTGCTTATAGCCTTTATTAGCAATTTGAATGGCATATGGAACGGTAACATTCGTTAAAGCGATTGTAGACGTACGCGGAACGGCACCAGGTATATTAGCAACTGCATAGTGGACTACTCCATGCTTTACATAAGTAGGGTTGTCATGAGTTGTAATCCGGTCAGTCGTCGCGAAAATTCCGCCCTGATCGACCGCAATATCGACAACAACAGATCCTGGTGTCATTGATTTGATCATATCCTCTGTAACAAGTTTAGGAGCTTTTGCACCAGGAATTAGTACAGCGCCAATGACAAGGTCCGATTCCTTAACCGCTTCTGCTATGTTATAAGGATTTGACATAAGCGTCGTAACATCTGATCCAAAAATATCGTCAAGCTGGCGAAGCCGATCGGGATTTAAATCAATGATCGTTACTTTTGCACCAAGCCCGATCGCCACTTTAGCAGCATTAGTTCCGGCCATACCGCCGCCGATAATAGTTACTTTTGCTCTCTGCACACCTGGGACGCCGGATAACAAAATTCCTTTTCCGCCATTAACTTTTTCAAGGAATTGCGCGCCGATTTGCGGGGCCATCCGTCCGGCTACTTCACTCATTGGTGTCAATAAAGGAAGAGCACCGTTTGGCAATTGTACAGTTTCATAAGCAATGCCAACTACTTTCTTTTCAATCAAGGCTTTTGTTAATTCCGGTTCAGGAGCTAAATGTAAGTATGTAAATAAAATTAAACCTTCACGGAAATAGCGGTATTCGCTCAGAAGAGGTTCTTTCACTTTCATAATCATATCCATCGACCATGCTTCTTCTGCCGTATCTACAATTTTTGCCCCGGCTGAAACATAATCTTCATCTGTAAATCCAGAACCAAGTCCGGCTCCTTTTTCAATATAAACTTCATGTCCGAAATGAACAAGGTTAACAACACCTGCAGGAGTCATTGCCACACGGTTTTCATTATTCTTTAATTCTGCAGGTACTCCAATTCGCATATTTAAAACCTCCCTTAATAAATAAAGCCGAAGCCGATTGTAAAATAACACCTTTCTTGCGAAAGAAAAAGAAATATTTCTATACTCTTTCATAAATGAAAGCACTTACATTTTACCAAAAATAATTCAAATCTCCAACAACTTAAATAATAAATCGAAATCTATAAATATGTTTTTTCATTAAATATTATGCCCCTTAAATATATCTTTACAAAATTATTGTTCGTTTTTTTGTTACAGATATTCACAAAAAGGGAACTGTATAATATTAACAAAGAAAGAGATATTCTCAGAGCATATCACCCGTTATGCTCCATGTGATGTCCTCGTTATCCGTACCGAAAAAGATAACCTAATTTAAACAATATAAAGCACGCATTCCATTAATGGTTTGCGTGCTTTCAGTTTCAAGAAATTATTTGCATTGACGATGGACTTATAGAATTCGGCAAAATCTATTACTTATTAGAGTAATGTGTATGAGAGTTTTATATCCAGAAAGTCGGATATTCTCTATTTTTGCGTAAATTATTGATTAATACCGCTATTAAAACAATGACTATTGAGCCAATTAATACTGGAGTAATTAGGTAATTCCATTTGTAAGCTCCAAGTATCACAACAATTGGATCTGCCCCAGCAGGCGGATGAGTTGTTTTTGTCATCATCATGATTGCTATTGCTAATCCTACTCCTAAAGCGATAGTCCATGGTTCATTACCTAAAAAATGGTACACCGTTAAACCTACTAGCGTAGAAATGAAATGTCCGCCTATAATATTCCTCGGCTGAGATAAAGGAGCGTTCCATACACCAAATGCTAATACACAACTTGCTCCAAATGGTGCCATTAACAAAGTTGCCGGCGTGATCTTTGTTAAAACTGCCAGAACTAAAATAGTTATAAATCCCCCAATAAATCCAGTCATAGCATCCTTTACATTTGCTTTTAAAGGACTTCTTCCCTTCCCCCTCATTTTAACCCAATAATTAGGACGAGATGAATATAATACCTCCTCCTCCTTTTTAAGCGCTGCGGCATTGCCAGATCTCATCTGAACAAACCTCCTCCTTTTTGTTCCATATTATTCAAAATTAACTAACCTCTTACTTAAATTGAATGGTACTTAACAAATTGTTTAAATCACTTGAATTTTCCGAAAATTAAAGCCCGATTTATGAGGCCATAAGTCGGCCCCTTTTATATGTAGACAGAGATCTATTTTTTTGAAAGATATAAATTATCTGAAAAATTCAGCCAACTGCAAGCACGCATTCCATCACTGGTTTGCGTGCTTATCAGTTCCAAGATATTTTCCATTACTGGTCTCCGTAATTTTCAGCTCTAAGATATTTCTTTGCTTTGTCGATGGCCTTATAGACTTCAGCAAAACCTGTTCCTCCTGCGCTATTGCGCCGTTTAACAGCATTGTAAGGGTTTAAAGCATCGTAAATGTCTTCTTCAAATAAAGGGCTTGATGCTTTAAATTCCTCTAATGGCAAATCAGCTAAAAAGCAGCCTTTTTGAACACATGATAGCACAAGTTTTCCTACAATTTCATGTGCTTCACGGAAAGGAACCCCTTTATCCGCAAGATAATCAGCAAGTTCTGTCGCATTTGAAAAATCATTCTTTACCGACTGCTCCATTTGTTCCTTATTTACTTTCATTGTACGGATCATTCCAGTGAAAATCTTCAATGAGCCTGTGACGGTTTTGACCGTATCAAACATTCCTTCCTTATCTTCTTGCATATCTTTGTTATAAGCAAGAGGAAGCCCTTTTAAGACTGTTAACAATCCAATAAGGTTACCGTAAACCCTTCCCGTTTTCCCGCGAATCAGCTCCGCCATATCCGGGTTTTTCTTTTGCGGCATAATGCTGCTTCCGGTTGAAAAACTATCATCAAGTTCAATAAAGCTGAATTCCTGGCTCGCCCATAAAATGATCTCTTCACTTAATCTTGATAGATGCATCATTAAGATCGAACTATCCGATAAAAATTCAAGGATAAAATCGCGATCACTCACTGCGTCCAAACTATTTTCATAAATGCCTTCAAAACCGAGCAACTCAGCACTATACTCTCGGTCAATCGGGAAAGTCGTTCCTGCAAGCGCACCTGCTCCAAGAGGCGATTTATTAATTCTTTTCAGACTTTCTGAAAACCGCTGTTTATCTCTTTCCAGCATCCAAAAATAGGCCATTAAATGGTGGGCAAACGAAATCGGCTGGGCCCGTTGAAGATGGGTGTAACCAGGCATAATTGTTTCAACGTGCTTTTCTGCTTTTTCGAGGAGAGCTTCCTGAAACTCATTGATTAAATCAATGATGATCAGAACTTGTTTCCGCAAATATAAATGCATATCCACAGCAACCTGGTCATTCCGGCTCCTTGCTGTATGCAGTTTGCCGCCAACCGGTCCGATTTCCTCAGTCAGCATGCTTTCCAGATTAAGATGAATGTCTTCAAGCTTAATAGAAAAAGAGAGCTCTTGTTTTAATGCCTTTTCTTTTAATCTATTTAATCCTTCAATAATAAGATGGCCTTCATCTTTCGTAAGAATGCCGCATTCAGTCAGCATGGCAGCATGTGCTTTGCTGCCTTCAATGTCTTCAAGCACTAATTCCTTATCAAACGTAATGGAAGCCCCAAACTCATCTACCCATTCCTCGGCAGATTTTGTAAACCTTCCACCCCAAAGTTTTTTCACACTGTCACCTTCTTGTTATTTACGATGCTTTGCACTTTTGTCGGCAGACCCCACAATTTGATAAAACCGACAGCTGCACTATGGTCAAAAGCATCATCTGATGTATAAGTAGCAAGCTTTTCATCATATAGAGAGTAAGGTGATTTTCTTCCTTCAATAATGGCATGGCCTTTAAAGAGCTTGACTCTAACAATTCCTGTTACATGTTTTTGCGTTTCTTTTAAAAATGCAGCGAGAGCGTCCTTTAATGGAGAAAACCACAAACCTTCATAAATAATTTCGGAAATTTTCTTTTCAATGATTGGCTTAAAGTGGGCGACTTCTTTAACAAGAGTCAAATCTTCAAGTTCTTTATGCGCTTTAATCAATGTCATCGCTCCTGGGCACTCATACACTTCACGGGATTTTATTCCGACGAGGCGATTTTCTACATGGTCAATACGGCCTACGCCATGTTTGCCAGCTAGGATGTTCAGTTCTAAAATTAATTGTGCTAAAGAATAATGTTTCCCGTTTAATGTGACAGGGACCCCTTCTTCAAATCCGATTTCTACTATATCCGGAACATCAGGTGTCGTTTCAAGGCTCGCGGTTAATTCATATGCTTCTTCAGGCGGCGCAGCCCACGGGTCTTCTAAAATCCCGCATTCATTGCTGCGGCCCCACAAATTCTGATCGATAGAAAACGGACTGTCAAGATCAATTGGGATCGGAATTCCATGTTTCTTAGCATATTCAATCTCCTCTTCACGCGACCAGCTCCATTCACGTACCGGTGCAAGTACTTGAAGCTCAGGATTTAATGCATTTATAGATACTTCAAATCTAACCTGGTCATTCCCTTTGCCTGTACATCCGTGTGCTACAGCAACCGCTCCTTCTTTTTCGGCAACTTCAACCAGTTTTTTTGCAATAAGCGGACGTGACAATGCCGATACAAGCGGATATTTTCCTTCATATAAAGCATGCGCCTGAAGCGCCATCAAGGCATATTCATTTGCAAATTCTTCTTTGGCATCAATAACATATGATTGAACGGCTCCAACTTTTAGCGCCTTTTGTTGAACAAATTCAAGATCCTTCCCTTCGCCTACATCCAAGCAGCAAGCTACCACCGAATACCCCTGCTCTTCCAGCCATTTAATTGCTACCGAAGTATCAAGACCGCCTGAATATGCGAGAACAACTTTTGGTTTAGACACAATGATTCCTCCTCATTATACGAATAAATATACAATTAACTATATTTTTATTCACTAATTGGTATTAACTTTAACAACTTTTACGAAAAATTTCAATAGTTATTCTAAAAAATGTATAGAATTTAATTTATATACAGGCATTTTGCAAATAAAAAAATAAAGGAAAATGGCTGAAAAAAGATAAATGGGAATCGCTGGGCATCCCGAAAGGAGTCAAAGCAATTTTTGCAGCAAATGAAGAACAACCTATAGAAGCTTCCATTCATGTAATGTAAAATAAGGATAACAAATTAGCGTGGGGGCTTTATCATGGTGGAATACTTTACGGAAGATAAGCGGCTTGGAATTCCTGTTCCATCGCTAACAAAAGATTGGGACGAATACAGCCGGGAAACACAACAATCGATTCTTCTCTATTGGGAAAAAATTCGCGGCAGAATTCCCGATCGAATTGCAGAACTTGAGAGCATCATTAATAAAAAACAAGCCGAATTATCGGACGAAAGTGATTTCAAACGATCGTGCCAACTGAATAGCGAAATAGCCGATCTGGCTTCAATAATTAATGACTTGTGGCTTTGGTACAGGACTAATCAAGATATTACACAAAAGCTGCACCAATAGACATGGGCTGACCCTCAACTATTGTGTCAGCCCATTTTCTTCTTTATAAGTCTTTTCGCAATTCCCTGACGACATGTCCCAGTTCCGGCAGGATTAATTTGCTCATTGCCAGCCGCACGGCACCGGTTGATCCAGGAGTTAAAAAAACAGCCTTATCTTTAATTACCCCTGCCGCTGCCCGAGATAAAATCGCGGCCGAGCCGATGTCTTCCTGGTAACTGAGCATCCGGAACAGCTCGCCAAAACCGGGGATTTCTTTGTCAAACAGGCTGCTGACTGTTTCAATCGTTACATCGCGTTTGGCAATGCCAGTCCCGCCGTTTGTCAAGATCACGTCAATATCTGAATCTTGACAGCCTTTTAATACTTCTTCCCTAATCGCAATCTCCTCGTCTTTTACTATAACGTAATCGATGATCAAGTGGCCGGCACCTTCAAGAAGCTCGATCATCAATTTTCCGCTCTTATCTGTTTGCTTATCTCGTGTATCACTTACGGTGATCACTTTACATTTTACTTTTCTCGGCGCCTCTTTCTTATGTTCCGTTGTGCTCATTGAAAACCTCCGCTTTTTTCTAATAAATATCTCATTTGATAATATTTTTGGGCAAAATCAGTGACTTTTCTTGTTAATTGATAATTTACTCCAGCCCCGATTGCCATGCTGATAAAAGGGATTCCTTGAACAGAACGGTTCTTAAATAATAGAATCAAAATTCCCTTTAAAACCTGCTTAAGAGGATGTTCAAGCCATGTAACATTTGTCAGTTCTTCTTTTCCTTCATAAAAGTAATAATCATTTACTTTTTCTAAATCCGCCATTAAATCTTCCCATGCCTGCCCCTGCAGCCTGGCAGGCAAAGTTGCCGCATGAAAAACTTTTAGAGCCGTCATCATTTCAAATGGCGTATTGACTTCAAAACTATAGGTCATTGCAATTAGTTGAACAGCCCGAAGGTTAATGACAGCCATTGCAGGGAGATCGGTTCCAAGTAACAAAACACTCCCCGTACCTGATAAACCTCCTTGCACGAATGAATATAGCCGATGCCGTGAAATTTGCTGATGAGCTATGTAACGAAGCTGATCAATATGTAATTTTTTTAAATCTGATATTGTATGAATATCTTCCTGGAATACCCGGCCTGCCGTCAGGATTCTTTCCTTTGCATCGTTTTGCAATTGCGATCCCTGGATAAGAGCGTGAAGATGAAAAAGCCAATTGTCCAGTACGGAAAAGATTTGTTTTTGTGCTTCATCCGGAAGCAAATCGAACGACCACTCCAAATATTTTTCATAAGCTGCCTCTAAATCATTTCTCACATAACTATACAGCTTATTTTCCCAACCTCTTATTTCATTTAGAACTTCCTTTTCCCGTTCTGTTAATGCCATGGAAAAAAGCCCCCTAGTAACAGCATATTTTCCTAAAGTATACCATATCCTCGGCGTCGTTTTCCCTTCAGCCAGCAAAATAGAAAAAAGACAAAAGGCAATGCCTCTTGTCTTTTATAATTTTGCCAGTCGTACAACATCACGAGCAATCATTACTTCCTCATTTGTCGGGATTATCATAACTTTTACCGGAGAATGTGGATAGTTGATAAATGCTTCTTGTCCGCGAACCTTATTCAGAGAAGGATCCCAGTATACACCCATAAATTCAAGACCTCTTAACACTTTGGCACGGATAACATCACTGTTTTCACCGATTCCGGCTGTAAAGATAATTGCATCTACACCGTTCATGCGGGCAGCGTACAATCCGATATATTTATGAATGCGGTCCGCAAATACTTCAAGTGCAAGCTCAGCGCGCTCATTTCCCTGAGCAGCTTGAGCTTCAATATCACGAAGGTCACTGGAAAATCCGGAAATACCTAGCAATCCGCTCTTTTTGTTTAATATATCGAGAACTTCGTCAGCTGTTTTTCCTGTTTTCTCCATAATGAATGGAATAAGCGCTGGGTCAATGTTACCTGAACGTGTTCCCATCGTTACCCCTGCAAGCGGTGTGAAACCCATGGATGTGTCAATTGATTTTCCGCCTTCAATGGCTGCAATACTTGCCCCATTTCCAAGGTGGCAAGAAATTAAACGCAATTGCTCAATTGGGCGTCCAAGCATTTCAGCTGCACGCTGGGAGACATACTTATGAGAAGTTCCATGGAATCCGTACTTGCGGATGCCATATTTTTCATAATATTCATAAGGCAAGCTATATAAAAACGAGCTTTCCGGCATTGTTTGGTGGAATGCTGTATCAAATACTGCAACAGCAGGAACATTTGGAAGCACTTGCTGGAACGCTTTGATACCGGTTACATTAGCCGGGTTATGAAGAGGTGCGAGTTCTGATAATTCCTCAATCTTTTTCAAAACTTCTTCAGTTATTAAGACAGAATCATCAAATACTTCACCGCCATGTACAACACGGTGCCCAATTCCTTCAATTTCATCCAGTGATTTAATGATTCCAAGAGTAGTAAGCTTATCAAGCAAAAGCTTAACAGCTTCTTCGTGGTTAGGAATATCTCTAACTTCCTTTATTTTTTCACCGTTAACGGTAATATTAAATATCCCATCATTTAGACCAATACGTTCAATTAGTCCTTTTGTAACTACTTCTTCACTTGGCATTTCAAATAATTGAAATTTTAAAGAAGAACTGCCGGCATTAATAGCAATAATTTTTGACATTTACACTACCGCTCCTTTAATAAAACAACATCTGTGATATGATGCCCATTTTAGTACAACGTTAGTTTGTACATTTGGCACCAAATATATCTTCCAACAACACATTTAATCACTAAAATTTATACTTTTCAAGGTAAATGTGATTTACTGCACAAAGTAAATATATTCTGATATTTTCCGCTTTTTTAAGTTGTAATTCCCAAAATTATTAGCAATTTTTAAAAAGTATTACAGCTTCTCATAAAACAAATAAAAACCCTGCATCTCTACAGGGTTTGATAAAGCGTTTATTTATTTTCATTGATCCATGCCTCTATTTTGCGAAAAATTTTATCAACAGCTGCTGCATTTGAAAGTGTAGGTAATTCTGCGAGCAACACCTGCTTCGGAGGTTTTACGTCATCCCCTTTTTTCTGAATGATAAAAATACTTTTTGAAGCATTTTTGTTTTTAAACATCGATAATGGAAGTTGAAGAACACCCTGGATGACCAAATATTCCTTTATAAAATCATGGAGCTGTGAAGCCTGATCACTTTCGAAAAGTCCATTTGGGATTAATAAGAACATATATCCGCCAGGTTTCAAATACCGCGTACTTTGTTCAATAAACAAATGATGCGCATATGAGTGTCCAGACTTTGCCTTTAATTCGTATTCTGCAGCCCGATCATCATCCGGATAATATCCAACAGGCAAATCACAAATAACAGCATCTTGAGGTTCAACAAATAACGGCTGAAGGCTGTCCTGATTAAACAACTGAATTGGATGGGATTGAAGATTTGCATTTACATAAGCCAATCTTATTAATAGATCGTCGATATCAATTCCTGTCGCTTCAATCGTTTTATTTGGCTGCATGTTAAGAACCGTTGTTAAAAGGTTTCCAGTGCCGACCGCCGGATCCAATAATTTGAATGATGGTGCTTTTATAAACTTGCTCACTAAATAACCAAAAAGCATGCCGACAGCATCTGGTGTCATTTGATGGTTCGGCTGCACGTTTTCCTTCATGCCTTTTAAGATCGATAATTGGTATGCTTTCCGAATTTCTTCATTGCTATATTTCTCCAAGTTAATCTCTTTATATTTTTTTCTAAGCCTTTTAACCGTGATTTCACTTAATTCCTCTTGCAGAACTGTGTCCTGAAACAAATTTTCCCCGGTCTCAGCCAGGGCATCCAAATATGTACATGATAATTCTTCTTGCAATATTTGTGCTGTTTCATTAAATACAGTAAATAATTTCTCTACAGCAGAGATACCCAAAAAACATTCCTCCCGCTCTATTTCTATTGTTTTATTGTAACGGGCTTTTTTAAGGGAGACAAGTTTGACGGCTGCATAAAAAAGACCCCGGTCAACACGGGGCCTTCAACATGTGAAATTACTTAGCTTGTTTAGCAGCTTCGATTGCAGCTTCATAGTTCGGATGGTTTGTTGCTTCACTCACATATTCAACATATGTAACGGTGTCATTAGAATCAATAACAAATACAGCGCGGGCCAATAATCTAAGCTCTTTAATTGCTACTCCGTACGCTTCACCAAAAGAAAGATCGCGGTGGTCAGAAAGTGTTTGGACGTTTTCAATTCCATTTGCTCCGCACCAGCGCTTTTGGGCAAACGGCAGATCAACGCTGATTGTTAATACTTTCACGTTATCAAGCTTCGATGCTTCTTCATTAAATCGACGGGTTTGTGCATCGCAAACACCTGTGTCGAGAGAAGGAACAACGCTGATTAAGCGGACCTGGCCTTTTGTATCAGCTAAAGTTACTTCAGACAAATCGTTAGCTAATACTTTAAAATCAGGAGCTTTGTCTCCAACCTTTACTTCATTTCCTAATAAAGTTACAGGGTTTCCTTTGAAAGTGATTGATGCCATCTGAACTCATCCTCCTTAAAAAACATATGTACTGTGTAAATCATATCTTTTTAGAATCTTTTTTGCAATTAAAAGATTTTTTTCACAAAAAAAGTTAACCTTCAAAAGAAAGTTAACTCAAGTCATACTTTAAAAATCCAAATCTTGTTTTGATTCGTTAAATGTGCTGTTCTGATGCTCTTGATACTTGTTTTTGTTCGAATCATTTTTCTGATCAAACATTTGCCTGATTTTCTCAACGGCCTGCGGTGCAAGATCCAATATTTTTTCATAAAGATGTGTACTTTCATCAAGATGGAGCATTTTTACACCTTTCGAATTAACTATCAAGAAAGCGATTGGCGTAATAGAGACACCGCCGCCGCTTCCTCCTCCAAAAGGATGCTTGGAATGGCCTTGTCCCAGTCCCTGACCATGTGAGGACCCTGATCCTGTTTCGTCTATGACAAATTCGCTTCCGCCTGCTGCAAAGCCAAAACCAACTTTTGAAACAGTTAATATTACGCTTCCATCCGGGGTTTCAACGGGATCACCAATTATTGTATTAACATCAATCATTTCTTTCAGACTTTCCATCGCAGTTGTCATTAATCCTTGAATAGGATGTTCGGACATTTCTGCATCCTCCTTTTTTAGACGGATTTTGTTTTATCATTAGAAAAGGCTGACAGCGCCTTCGATCGAAACTTTGGCCTTCCGCCTTTCCAATATTTAATCAGTTTTAATCCTGCTAATATAGCATGCCCGACTTGAAATTGAATCATACATTTGAGAGTTGACTGGGAAAATGCTCTCTGAAAGTTTGGTGTAATAGATATTTTTGGCATTACTTCCAATTTCAAATTGATGCTTAAGACACTAATAATGCTTACCTTTACTGCCCAGAGCGCTCCTATCAGCATGCCGGTGTAAGCTGCATCACCGGTACCAGCAACTGAGAACCATTCGAGTTGTTTGATCGATACCTTTTTCAAAAATTTGCGGATTATTTTATGAAGTCCAATAACATGCGTAAGAATTTCTTTTGAATCTTTAAAAGTATTAAGCAAGTCTTCTGCCGAATATTGCTTAGTCTCTTCTTTACTGGGATTCTTCTGATGTCCCGTCTGTTTTTCTTGTTTCAAAACGATTGTAGGGGAATTCTCATCTATTTTGATAAGCGGGATTTTCAGCTTGTATCTAATAAGGCCGAACCACGCTCTAAAATCCAACTTTAAATGGTCGTTATCTTGAACGTGATCATAATTCAAATATATTGTTAGCTTTGATGCAAGAACGATAATCAATAAAAAAATCAGGATCGCTAAGGCAATGACCAGCCACTTCACTAAGCTCACAACCTTTCAGCCTATTATTATTGTCTCAAATAAAAAAAATAAACCTGCCATCAGTAAATTTTGGCAGGTTTCATTCATTATTTTTCGTGTATAACTGTCGTATCCGCAAACAAATCATGAAGTCCCTGTTTTTTCGGAAGAAAGGCAACAATAACATAACCGACGAAAACAGTAGCGGAAATAAATCTCCCTATCCACTCTCTAAACAAGACCGTCCCCCAACTTAATTTACCGCCATCAAGATCGATAACTTTCAGTCCAAATACCATTTTGCCCAATGTTTGGCCGAAAAATTTGGTCATTAATAGAAAGTAACCATAGAATGTAATTGCTGTCGCAATTGATATTGGAGCAAACATGCTTAGTTCATGGAGGGGCAAATCAAAAAGCCTGAATAACGGGTTCACGATCATTCGGTCAATACTTCCGATTACTAGCAGGTCAAGAAGGTATGCCCAAAACCGCATCCAAAATCCAGCATAACGGAAAATCGTTTGCTCAGCTGGCATTTTTACTTGTTTAGGAACGGATGAGTTTGACCCCTCTGTGAAAGAAGAAAAGTTCTCATTGCTGCTTTGATCTGATAATTCTCCCGTATTATTTTGTTCAGAACCAATATGATTTTGATTCCCAAAATCGTTAGAATTCATTTTCTCTTCCCCCTTTACTCAGCATATAGATACATTAGTCTAGGAGAATTCGGATGTGAAAGCAACTTCAAGATGCCGGCCATTTCCATATCTTCTCCCATTAATTTATGCGCACTCATTTTGAATAAAGAGCCAAATCCAAGGTTTTCCGTATAACTGACAACTTCAGCACCATTTAAATGATGGTCTTTTTTCAAAATCTTAACAACATCATCAAAGTAACCAAATCCATCAATTAGATTTAATTTCTTTGCCTGGCGTCCGTCATAAATTCTTCCATCAGCGATTTTCTTTACTTTTTCGACCGGGATTCCGCGTCCTTCAGAGATTACTTTTACAAAACCTTCATAAGAGTTATTAATCATTGACTGCAAAATCTTACGCTCTTCTTCTGTCATTTTTCTTGTTGGGCTCATAATATCTTTAAATGGTCCACTTTTAATCGTAACAAAGTCAACTCCGTACTTTTTGGCAAGGCCGGCATAGTTCACTCCTTGCATAATGACCCCAAGAGAACCTGTCAATGTTTCAGGGCTTGCGAAAATCTTATCAGCTGCAGCAGAAATGTAATATCCTCCTGAAGCTGCCATCGACCCCATAGAAACGTAAATCGGCTTCTTCGTTTCTTTTTGGATTTCCACAATTTTATCGTGAATTTCCGCACTTTCAACTACCCCGCCGCCAGGAGAATTAACCTTTATAATAATAGCCTTAACAGTTCTATCTTTTTTTGCATGATCAAGCTGTTTCATAAAAGCTTGATGATTGTATCCGCCGTTCTCAAATAATGGCATTGCATCACCTGTATCTTGAATGACTCCATTAACACTCAGTACAGCAATTTTCTTCAAATGGTTGCCTTTTTCGATCACTTGTTCTGAAAACATTTTGTCATTCATCGCAAACAAATCATTCAATGAAGTTTCAAAATCCTTAGACACGGACGCGGATAAAAAATTAATAATAATCGAAACAATAAATAATCCCGCAGCAATTCCGAGTGCTGCCCAGCGTTTTTTGTTCATGCTGTTAACTCCTCCTTTATATTGTTCAAAATACTGTTACGTTTCAAATAACAAATTGTTTCAAAAATTGTTACACTAAGTTTAGATTATTATTTTATCAAATTGGGGAATATTTGGAAGGAATACAAATAATTATTTGGAGGTATGAAAAATGCCTGATCGCCGCAACTTATATTTTTTCCATAAAAGAGACGAAGAATTGCAAGAAAAATTAGATCACCTATATGACTTAGCGAGAAAATACGATTTCACTGTTGTTAAAGATTATCGGAATGCGAATATTATTGTCAGCATTGGCGGGGATGGAACCTTCTTGCAGTCTGTCCGCAAAACAGGTTTTAGGGATGATTGCTTATATGCGGGTATTTCAACTACAGAACATTTAAGCATGTATTGTGATTTTTATATTAACGATATTTCCAAAATGGCTGAAGCAATGGCAAATAAACAAATTGAAGTTAGAAGATACCCGACGATTGAAGTAACAGTTGACGGTGAATCAAATTTCTTTTGCTTAAATGAATTCAGCATTCGCTCTTCTATTATTAGAACGTTCGCCATGGATGTTTACATTGACGATCTTCATTTCGAAACCTTCCGTGGTGACGGAATGATCGTTGCCACACCAACTGGAAGCACTGCTTATAATAAATCCGTAAACGGATCAGTTGTTGATCCTTTGCTTCCATGCATGCAAGTGAGCGAGATCGCTTCCATGAACAATAACAGCTACCGAACGCTCGGATCGTCTTTTATTTTGAGCGGCGACAGAAAATTAACCTTAATGGTTGTCCCGGATGGAAACGAACACCCGACAATGGCAATGGATAATGAAGCATTAAGTATTAAGCATGTAAGAAAGATTGAAGTGAAATTAAGTGACAAAATCATTAAGACTGTAAAGCTTAAAGACAATTCATTTTGGGAAAAAGTCAAGAGGACATTTTTGTAAAGGATGTTTTAAAATGAAGCCTTTTTCCTTGTTAGGTTGGGAATTTAAAACTCATGCGCGTTTTTTGGAAGAGGCTGTCTCATAAGGGTCTGACCTCATGCGCATTTATCAATTTATAGCACATTTATCCAACATTATTTCCTATATATTGTGTTATGGGGTCTGACCCTTAGGCTTTTGAGACAGCCTCTTATACTTCCATGCCTTTTCCTCTTTTAAGTTTTAATTCTAAAGCGGCGGCCAATTTTGTCCGCGACACAGAATAGATTGTAAGTGCTGCCCAAATAAAAGTAAACGATAATAAATGCAGTTTTGTAAACTGTTCACCATATACAAAAATCCCTAATATCAATGTGATCGTAGGTGCAATATACTGAATGAAACCCAGCATTGATAATGGAATCTTTTGCGCTCCCTTTGCAAAATAGAACAATGGTATGGCTGTTGCAGCACCCGCTCCGATTAAGAGAAAGTCAGTTGGCAGCGATCCATTCAAAAATGCGCTTTCTCCACGAATAATCAAATAACCGCTATATATAAGAGCAAGAGGAGTGACAGCCATTGTTTCCAAAGTCAGACCGATCGCTGAATCCACTATAATTAACTTTTTTGCCAGACCGTACAGTCCAAAAGTAAGAGCAAGCATGATAGCTATCCATGGAAAACGACCGTATGATAATGTCAAAATAAGAACTCCGACAAATGCCAGGAGAAACGAAAAGTATTGGGCGATAGACAGACGTTCTTTTAAAACAATCATTCCAAGCAATACACTGACAATCGGATTAATATAATACCCTAAACTTGTTTCAATTATTTGGCCATGGTTCACTGCCCAAATATAAAGAAACCAGTTGACACTTATAAGAAGAGACGCTGCACCAAGTGCCATAAATTGTTTCTTATTGGCCGTGAGTGCACGAACGGTAACGGTAAATGCCTTCCATTTATTTGTCAAAAGCAGTACAGCAAGCATAAAAATAAATGACCAAAATATCCGGTTTGCAAGTATTTCATGCGCCTTCACATGACCAAGCAGTTTCCAGTAGATCGGAAGGATTCCCCAAAGAAAATAGGAAAAAGCGGCATAGAAAACTCCCAACTGTTGTTCATTTTTTATCATAGTGTTGTTCCTCAATTCTTTCTAGTCTCGAAATAATATTATTATAAATCGAAAGAAGGAATGCCGCCAATTTTTTTACCGGGATTTACAATCTCTTAAAAAAGCTGACTAAAAAAGCAAAAAGTCCGATCTCTCCAATACAATATATAGACAAACATTCTATATATTGTCATTATTGGAGGGAGTCAGACCCTTATCAGTCATCCACTTCCATCTTTCTAATTTGCTTTTTCTCCGCCAACATCATCGAAAATTCCATATATTGCTGCTTCAAGATTCTTTCAGTGCTTCCATTTCTTTTTGACGCAGTTCAACTCGCCTGATTTTACCGGAAGTAGTTTTTGGCAATTCAGGTATAAATTCAATTTTACGCGGGTATTTATATGGGGCAGTCAGTTCTTTTACATGTTCCTGCAGTTGCTTCACGAGATCCGGGTTGTTTGGATCAACACCGTCGCGTAAAACGACAAATGCTTTAACAATATGGCCGCGAATTTCATCAGGACTTGCAACGACGGCACATTCTTTTACATATGGATGTTTAACAAGAGCATCTTCGACTTCAAATGGTCCAATTGTATAACCGGAACTGATAATAATATCGTCCCCTCGGCCTTCAAACCAGAAATAACCGTCCTCATCTTTTTTCGCTTTATCACCAGTAATATAATAGTCGCCGCGGAATTGTATAGCCGTTCTCTCAGGATCTTTATAATAGTGTTTAAAAAGGGTCGGAGTTTCAATGTGAACAGCAATATCACCAACTTCGCCAACGGCGCAAGGTTCTCCTTTTTCATTTATGATTTCCACTCTGTTTCCAGGAGTAGGCTTGCCCATTGAACCAGCTCTTAATTCCATTCCTTTAGTGATACCGACGAGCAATGTATTTTCCGTCTGTCCATACCCATCCCTGACATCCACATTAAAATGTTTCTTAAAGGTATCAATTACTTCCCTGTTAAGCGGTTCACCGGCCGATACTGCACTGCGCAGATTAGGGAGCTTATACTCATGTAAGTTCTCGACTTTGGCCATTAACCGGTATTCCGTTGGAGTACAGCATAAAACATTTACTTCATATTTTTCGAGAAGCTGCAAGTATTTTTTTGGTTCAAACTTGCCATTATAGGAAAAACCGGTTGCACCTGATCCCAATACAGATAAAAACGGGCTCCAAATCCATTTTTGCCATCCCGGACCGGCTGTTGCCCAAACCATATCGCCTTCTTCAATCCCTAACCAATTAGCTGCTGCAATTCTTAAATGGGCATATGCCCAGCCGTGTGTATGAACAACACCTTTTGGATTTCCGGTTGTTCCAGATGTATAAGATAAAAATGCCATATCATCCTTAGTCGTATCTGCCAGAGGGAATTCGTCTGAAACCTTCGTCATTGCTTCATCCAAATGAATCCAGTTATCCGAATTTCCGCCAATCACAAATTTATGCAAAGACCGAGCTTCTTCAATACCTGAAAATTGGTCTACATATTGATAATAGCTTACAATCCCTTTTACATCACCATGGCTGATTCGGTATTGCAAATCCTTTGTACGTAGCATTTCAGAGCTGGGGATCACAACAAGACCAGCTTTTAATGCAGCTAAATATACTTGGTATGCTTCAATCAACCTCGGAACAGTAATGAGAATGATATCTCCTTTTTGTAAACCATTTTCCGAGAAAACGTTTCCAATTTTGTTTACATTTTTTATTAATTGCTCATATGTTATCTCTTTTGTTTCTCCTGCTTCATTTTCCCACTTTAGAGCAAGTTTTCCTGGATCCTTTCCAAACCGCTCTATTTCAGATACAAGATTGTATTTTTCAGGTGCAATGAAATCCCCCAGCTTCATTAAAAATCCCCCTTAAATATTTTTCAAGTCAAGCTACATAAATGACCCTGTACAAAAAATATTATACTAAATTATTAAAAAATTTAAAATTATGTTTTAATTGGAAATTATAAATACACACTTGAAGACGAATAACGAAAAAGATAGACTCTGGAGTGATTTGGGGTGTAATTATTATAAAATTCCTGCAAATTAAAAAGGAGCAGGTATTCAAACCCGCTCCTTGTAGCCATTGATATTTTATTTTTATTATTTAGAGAAACCCCCGCCTAATTGTTGTTCAGCCATTTGAACTAAGCGCTTAGTAATTTCTCCTCCAACTGAACCGTTAGCGCGAGAAGTAGTATCTGCACCTAGGTTAACTCCAAATTCAGTTGCAATTTCGTATTTCATTTGGTCTAGAGCTTGTTGGACTCCAGGAACTAATAATTGATTTGAATTGTTGTTTCGTGCCATGTGATATCACCTCCTTGTAAATATAGAATGTGTATTATCACATGGCTTCATTCAACAGATAGACTGGTAATTGTTTCACAAAATATCAGTGAACATATTAAAACAGTTCATCAAACGATTCTTCTGCTTTTTTCGCTTGAGGCTTTATATGAATGACTTCTGTTTGGTTTACAGCTTTTTCAATAAGCGGCTCAAAATCAATATAACTTTCAAAATGATTAACTTTGTCTCTTCGCGGATTTGTTTTTGGCGAAGAAGGAACAAAAACGGTACAGCAATCTTCATACGGACGAATCGAAATATCATGGGTTCCAATTTCTCGCGAAATTCCAATAATTTCTGTTTTATCCATTGCAATGAGTGGCCGCAGCACAGGTGTATTCGTAACTTCGTTGATCGTATACATGCTTTCAAGTGTTTGGCTCGCCACTTGTCCAAGGCTTTCTCCCGTAATAATTGCAAGTCCGTTATACTTCTTCCTTAATTCATCAGTAATTCTAAGCATCAATCTCCGTGTTACTGTCATCGTATAATTATCTGGCACTTTTTTTTGGATCAATTGCTGGATTTCTGTAAATGGGACAACATAGAGAGTCATAAATCCACTTACTTCGGAAAGTTTTTCAGCAAGATCAATCACCTTTTGCTTTGAACGTTCGCTTGTAAAAGGCGGACTGTGAAAATGAACGGCTTCCACTTCCAGTCCTCTTTTCATAGACAAATATCCAGCAACAGGGCTGTCAATTCCTCCTGAAAGCATAAGCATCGCTTTGCCGCTTGATCCGATAGGAAGTCCGCCTGCACCACGAAAATTCTCGCAAGTAAGATAAGCTGCTTCTTTTCGAACCTCAATCTGCATGTTAATATCAGGATTCTTTACATCCACCTTTAGACCATCGATATTTTTTAAAAGATGGGCTCCAAAAGTATTATTAATTTCATCAGTGTTTAATGGGAATGTTTTGTCCGCCCTTTTTCCAGTGACCTTAAAGGTTTTTCCTGGCTTATATAAACTCTTGAACAAGTCAAGAACCGCTTCTTTCATTACTTCAATATCTTTTTCAACCTTCACAGCTGGACTGAAAGATTGAATGCCAAACACGCCTTTTAACCGAGAAATAATTTCTTCGCTGTTTTCACCATTTAATAATACATACATTCTATCTCTGCTTGCTTCTATTTTCGCATTAGGGAAATCTCTTAGTTCTCTCTTAATGTTCATTTTTAATTTTTCAACAAACTTATTCCGATTTCTTCCCTTTGTCGTTAATTCTCCGTAGCGAATGAGAATTCGGTCATAATTCATATTAGCTCATTACCTCTCCTAGTTGTTTTATTGTCTGTCTTATTTTATCAGCTGCATATAAAGCTTCTTCCATTGTATTCTCATATGACAAGCTAATACGGATCGCACTGTCCGCCTCTTCTTCCGGCACACCCATGGCAATCAGTGTTTTACTCGGTGATTTCTTTTTTGAAGAACAAGCACTGGTCGTTGATACGTATATATCTTGTTCTTCAAGAGCATGAACAAAAACTTCGGCTTTAAACCTTCGAACTGAAAAGTTCAGAATGTGGGGAGCAGACCCTTCCTTTGGGGTATGAACCTTAACGCCATCAATTTTTTCTAGTTCTTTTCTTAATGTATCCTTAATCGCTTCCATTTGATGTATACCTGTCTCTCTTTTTTGAAGCGTCAGCCGCAAAGCTTTCGCCATGGCGACCATTCCTGCAACATTTTCTGTTCCGCTCCGTATATTCAACTCCTGGTTTCCGCCTGACAACAGCGGCGATATCCTTACTCCATCTCGAATAAACAGAGCTCCCGTGCCTTTCAAGCCATGAAATTTGTGCCCGGAAATCGTGCATAAGTCAATCCCGCACTCATAAAAATTCAGCGGAACTTTTCCAGCTCCTTGAACATGGTCAACATGAAAAAGAATTTTGGGGTACTTCTTTAACATCATTCCGATTTCTTTAATTGGCTGTACCGTTCCAACCTCATTATTGATATGCATAACAGATACAAGGATCGTATCGCTGCGAATCGCCTTCTCTACTTCTTTCGCATTCACCCTCCCGTTTAAATCAACCGGAACATAAGTCACATTAAAGCCGAGTTGTTCCAGCTGATTGATCGCTTCCGAAACAGAAGGATGCTCAATAGAAGTGGTAATAATATGACGCCCTCTTCCACGATAAGTAAGCGCAGCACCCTTAATGGCAAGATTATTGCCTTCCGTTCCGCCAGAGGTAAAATATATTTCACTATTTTTTACATTTAAAAGCCTGGCCACCTGAGACCGGGCTTGTGTTAACAGCTGTTCAGCCTTTCCTCCAATATTATGCAGGGAAGATGGATTGCCAAAATATTCTGTTGAAACTTTAACGAACGAGTCAATTACTTCTTCATATGGTTTTGTAGTTGCACTATTATCAAAATAAATCATGGCCTTCCCCTTTCTATTACGGTAATGCAACTGTTAATCTTATCACAATCTTTTACAAATGAAAACGATTGGGCCTTTTGATCCTGATTGCGGATTCGTTTAATTTCAAAAAAAGCAAATGAATTGAATTCTCATTATTATTGTGGACAAATCAGTTTATATCACATGATAAAAACAGGTCCGCACGATTGGAACCTGTTTTTATTCTTCAGAAAGCAGGGTTTCAATTTTCTTTAAAGCTCCCGGTTCTATTTCTTCGATTGATGCGGCCGCTTGTTCAAGGGCAAGCCGATAATCGTAGTTGCGAAAGGCTGCTTCAGCTTCTTGCAATCCTTTCGCTACAGAAGGATAACGGCTTCGATAACGGTTGCCATATTGAATGACTTTCTCCGCTAATTTTGCATTCTCGACCAATTCATTCGTTGAATCAGTTAATTTATTAACAGTCAATACGGCAACCTCAAGATATTTCCGTACAGAATTCATATTTAGCGGCTTTTCTTCCAATCTGTCTATCACATTTTGAATACTTTCCTTCGCTTCTTCCAATAAATATTGATAATCCTGAGATAAGCCCGGGATATTGCTTTTTGATACAAGGCGGATCATTTCTCCAACTTTTTTCGTAAGATCTTTTACTTGCTCACGTGCTTCCATTTCATCTTTTCTCAAGGCCTTAAGTTTTTCTTCAAACGCTCTTTGTTCATCACGAACCGCATCAAGCATGGCTTTCATTTCCTGTAATTCTTCACTTAAGACGGTTTGTGCAGTATCATTTTGTTCAATACGATTTAAAAGAAGCTCATACCTTTTTTCTAAAAAGGCCAAATGTTTTTCAAAACGCTTTAAGACCTCAAGTTCCTGTTCCGGCAGGTGATAGCTTTCTTGCACATGTTCTGATTCCATTCTCAATTTTTCATTTTCTTCTAAAGAGGCTTCAAGAAGCTCCTTTGCTCCCTGTACATTCTTGCTAATAAAATGTTTTGCAAATACCTCTTTTTCAAGAAGGTCGAATAAAAATTCAATCCCATCTTTCAGTTCATCGATTCCTTTCTCAACTTCCTCAATCTCAAGCTTTTCTATAAAGGATAAAAATTTTTCAAGCTGTTTTTCATATTGTTCTGTCTCTTTTTCCAATGGAATATGGTCAAGAACATATCCTTGTGAGACCATTTCCCGGTAGCCTTCCTTTAATTCATTTAATTGTGCAGGGAGATTTGTTTGGCACTCCAGCAATAATCTTGGAATGGCATCCATTTTTTGTCTGATTTTTTCAAGCCGTTCCTTAATGAAAAGAACGATTTCCCTTGCCTCAAGGTAATTCCCATTTTTTGTTTTTTCATCAAACTCTTGAAATTTGCCAATGACTTCTTCGAGCTCTCGTTCAAGTTCATTTTCTGCATTCCCGTAGCTATGCCGATGTGCAAGCAAGTTTTTCTTGCACTCCCTATAAAGTTCCTTTAACTCTTCAATTTCCGTTCTGTTTTTTTCCTCGCTGCCGACGAGATCATTCAGCTCGGTAAGAATGCATTGTATTTTCTCTTCCGTCTTTGAAAGCTTTTCCTCTATAAGAGCAGTTACTTCCTTCGCCTTGCCAAATCTGTATTTGTCAATATACTCCTCAGCATCAAACAACAGCTCTTCTACATCAGGCAAATCGGTTGTAACGATTTCATCCCATTCATGCCGCCATTTTTCAAAAAGTTCCTCTGTTTGTCCGGTCATATTCAGTTGCTTAACTTTTGCCATTTCATCAAGTACAGGGCGGTCCATTATGTTAATTTTCCATGATTCAAGTCGGTCTATTTCTTTATAATGTTTTTTTCTTATAAAAAAACCAGTCAAAAACAAACAAAAAATAATGATGAACGCACCAATTATGTATTCCATAATAAACCCCCAGTTTCAACACCGATTTTGGAGCAATTTTAATTTTATATAAATATTTTACGAATGTTCATTTCAATGTTTTTATGATACCATGTAAACGACAATTTTTGACTATTATTTTCTTTTTTTTGAACAAAAAGCTTCGACATTGAATTTTTTACTAGGGGAGGGTGGCAAAATTGAAAAAAGATGGGCATGTACATACCCCATATTGCCCTCATGGATCAAAAGATTCTTTTGAGGAATATATTGAACAAGCTATTTCGCTCGGGTTTGAGGAAATCACATTTGCAGAGCATGCACCATTGCCAAAAGGCTTTACCGATACAACCCCTACAAAAGACAGTGCGATGAACGATGACCAATTAGAAGCATATTTTGATGATCTCGAACGTATAAAAGCAAAATACCATGGACGAATAAAAATAAACACCGGGCTGGAAGTAGATTTTATAGAAGGGTACGAAGAAGAAATTAAAGACTTTTTAAATGTTGCCGGAAAAAGGCTTGATGATGCAATCCTCTCCGTCCACTTTTTAAAATTCAATCATCACTATGATTGTATCGACTACAGTCCAGGGGAATTTGAAAAAATAGCAAATAAATACGGGGGAGTAGATGAAATATATAAAAAATACTACGAAACATTAATGCTTTCAATTACCTCGGATCTTGGGCCATATAAACCGAAACGAATCGGCCACATCACGCTTATCCGGAAATTTCATCAAAAATTTCCGGCAACACATGAATTTAAGAATGAAATTGAAAATGTGCTCAATACGATAAAGAAATATAATTATGAGATTGACTATAACGGGGCAGGAACTAAAAAACCTCTTTGCAAGGAACCTTATCCCCCTGATTGGGTTGCGGAAAAAGCCATGCAACTGGGCATTCCTCTTGTCTATGGGTCGGATGCCCACCAGCGAAAAGAACTTGGCCAAGGCAGAGAAAAAATGAAATTTTTTTGAACAGCCGGCTTTTAGGAGCCGGTTATTTAATAGATAACTGCCGTTTCTCTAACGGATGATTACACAAAACTCCGTCAATCCACTGGAAAATTTCATGCAAATATTTTTTTGCAAAATATTTTTCATGCAGAAAAACATGCAAAACTTCTGTTACATAGTGGGTATTTAAAAATGGCATAGACAAAAGGCTTTTAAATTGTAAAATCAAATAAGAAACTGAATGGCTTCTAAACTCCTTCTGTTCCATACCTTTTTCGAAAATTTTATGAAAGAAGTAGCGCTCCTTAACATAATAGGTAGACATGATTTCTCGGACAACTTGAGAATCGATTGACATTTCCCTGAGTATAAACCTTGTTAAATGAATGTTTTTGCACTGGAATTCGATAACATTAGTGGCTATTTGTTTCAGGCAAAATGCAGCACCGGCATCTAAAAGGGAAAATCCTTTTTCAATTTCGGCCAGATAGTTTTCGAAAAATGCCGTAAAGCAATACTCTAACAGCCCGTGTTTATTTTTAAAATAATAAGCGATATTGGCAGGGTTCACATTTGCTTTATCGGCAATATCCCTCACTGATGTTCCACTGTAACCCTTTATATTGAACAATTCAATGGCTGCATTCACAATTGCGTCTTTTGAATTTTTTCGCACCCCGCTGCCCTCCCTCTCCGCCATTTATTCAGTCATACTTTACCATTCTTTATTTCTCTCAACTTTTCCTTTATTTAATTCTCGACAAAGTCTCCTCTTTTTCAGCTGTTTTTGATAGAATGTATAATAAAAATCCTGAAAGCAAGGTGAAAACGGTGTTTCAAGTCGAAAAATATCATGGTTCTAAAGAGGAAAACTATGAGCTTGTTATCAAGCAGCTTAAATCCCTCCTCGAAGGAGAAACAAATCGAATCGCTAATTTAAGCAATGCCTCAGCTTTATTAAAACAGTTTTTAGATCGTACGAATTGGGTAGGTTTTTATTTACTAGATGGGGAAGAGCTTGTTCTTGGCCCATTTCAAGGACTTCCTGCATGTGTCCGCATCCCTCTTGGCAAAGGAGTTTGCGGTACTTCCGCTAAATTGCGGAAAACAATCAGGGTAGAAGACGTCCATCTATTTCCTGGACATATCGCATGTGACCCAGCCTCCCAATCAGAAATCGTTGTGCCTATGATCAAAAACGGAGAATTATTGGGAGTTCTTGATATCGATTCCCCGGAAAAAAATCGTTTCGATGAATTAGATCAGGAGAAATTGGAAAAATTCACAGAAGTGCTCGTACAATATTTATAAAAAGATAGCGGCCCATAAGGAATATGATTTTTCCTATTGAGCCGCTTTTCGTTAGCACTTGCGCTGAATTATCATTTTATCATACACTTTTAGTTCTTAAACCTTCAGCCCAGTGTCTTCTTCTTGTATAACCACCTTGTTTTTTCCGGTGCCCTTTGCAATATAAAGTGCTTTGTCTGCACGTTTGAATAAGCTTTTTAAAGTATCACCACTTTCGGATGTCCAGTATGAAACACCGCAGGAAATTGTTATTGGCGGGTTGGTATTTTCGGACACCTTCTTGACCAGCCTCTCAGCAATTAAAGCACCTGTTTCGATAGAAATTTGCGGCAAATAAATGGCCAGCTCTTCACCGCCCCATCTGGCGCCAATATCCGTGTCCCTAATATTGCCAAGAATCAAATTCGCCACTTGTACAAGAACTTCGTCCCCAACTTGATGGCCGTAAGTATCATTAATCAATTTAAAATTATCAATATCAATTAAAATAAATGTACCCATTTCATCTTCAGCCATAGAAAGATGTATGCGCTCATCCAAATAATTGCGGGAATAAAGCTTTGTCAGATGGTCCGTTACAACCATTCTTTCAAGCTCCTCCCGAAGCATCGAATTGGTGAGCGCCAGTGTTGAATGGTGAATCAGCGATTGAAGCAATTTAAATGTTTCAAACGTAAAATGATAAGGTTCGCGATGCATAACAAGGGTAAACCCTTTCAATTTTTCGCTTTGTACCATCGGAACAGCCATTATGGACCTGAACCGCTCCCTTGTCATTTCAAGTTGCAGATTCAAATCTCCAATAAAAAGAGAGTCTTTTTCTTTTTGAATTTTATTTTTTATATATTTAATATATTGATTCGCAGGCTCCGTAAAGAAAAACGAGGTGCTTCCTTTCACAACATCATATTTCTCATAATCTTCGAAAAGAATAATAAATCCAACTTCCTGTGCATCAAACGAATTAATGATCTGCTCAGACATATATGTCATCATTTCAGTCAGCCGTAGGTTTGAATTAAGCCGTTTCGATGTTTCATTAATCAATTGAAGGTCGGCGATTAATTTTCTTGATTGCTGGTACAGCTGCGCATTTTCAAGTGCTCCGCCGGCTGTATTTGCAAGAAGGGCAATAAATTCAACTTCGTTCTTAGGAAAGACTAGAGAATCCGGCGCAATAACCTGCAAAACACCGTATACACCCTGCTTTCCTTTTAAAGGTGCATAAAGTACGGACCGTTTCTCCTGCAAAGAATCTTCAAATTGGATTGTACCAGTTACATATGCCTGCATTGCAGCAATATTTTCACTATCATACTCAAGGTCTTTAATCGGCAGGTCTCCATGACTATTATTATCATGGGACAGGAGCAAATAATATGTAAAGGTTGGATAAACTTCCTGCAGGGTGTAAATGATCTCTCCTAAAACATCATCTATTTTCATTGAAGAGTGAAATTTCTCCGTCACCCGGAAAAGCTGCTTATATCTTTTTTTTTCAGTCACAATTTTTGTCAGCGATTGAATTTTAATGAGAAAAATCCCGCATTGCTCGCTTAACTCTTTTAGAAATTCATCTGAAAAATGCTCGAAGCTAGATGGAATGGCTTCTTTTAAGGTTAATAAACCGAAACAATTTTCTTCTCTGCAAATAAATAAGAACAAATCATCAGTTTCAAAACCCGGAAACGGAAGATGATTTCGATAAACTGAGTTTCTTTGGGCCAATTTTTCGAACTCGGAACATGAAATTTTCCGGGGAATAAACGTGTTTTTGAAATTTCTGTTCGTAGAAGACTCTACGACAAGCCTCCTACTCCATTCATTACAGCTATAGAGATTCACTTCAGCAGCATTCATTATACTTCTGATAGCACCCAGCATTTCTTCAATTAAAACATCATAGTTAAATAAGCCTTTTTCAGGATCAATTATATCAAACAATCGGCTTTTTAAATTCAGAATCATATGGCTTTCAAGCAGATCCATTCCATCATCACCTAATTATCTCTGCAGAGTTAAAAATTTATGGCTCCGTATTCAAAATTTCTTTCCCTATAACTTTTATTGTATATATGTATAAGTAAAATGACCTATAGAAAACTCCTTTTCTCATACAAATGTAACAACTTTATACCATTTTTTTAAATAAATTACTCTTTTTCACAAAAACTGTAATTTTTATTATATCATATCTTTTTTCATCATTTCTCATATAAGAAAAAATATTTAGTTTAACCGACGATTCATTCGAAAAAAACCTTGACTTTTCATTTTCAAAAAATATATAATGTTCTTTGTGTAAAATATTGCAGCCTGTGTGAACACCTTAGTGTTTCATTTTGTTCCTCGTAAGAGACATTCTCTACGATGGTGTATTGGGTAACCCTCTGCTGCTGGGGCGAAGGTACATGAAAACAAAATGTGCACAATTGTTGTTTCACAACTGTTTTTATTTTACGTAAATAAGAACAAAAAGGAGGAGTCTTTCATGGCTCGTTATACAGGTCCAACTTGGAAAATTTCCCGCCGTCTTGGAATTTCCCTAAGCGGTACCGGAAAAGAATTAGAAAAGCGTCCTTACCCACCTGGACAACATGGTCCAAACCAACGCAAAAAGCTTACTGAATATGGAGTGCAATTGCAAGAAAAACAAAAACTTCGTCATATGTACGGAGTAAACGAACGCCAATTCCGTAACCTTTTTGACAAAGCCGGAAAAATGCCTGGTATTCACGGTGAAAACTTCTTGATTCTTCTTGAATCACGTTTAGACAACGTTGTTTACCGTTTAGGTTTAGCTCGTACTCGTCGTCAAGCTCGCCAACTTGTAAACCACGGACATATTTTAGTAGATGGTTCACGTGTAGACATCCCATCTTACCGTGTAACACCTGGTCAAACAATTAGCGTTCGTGAAAAATCACGCAACCTTGACATCATTAAAGAAGCAGTTGAACTAAACAACTTCGTTCCTGACTTCTTATCTTTTGACGCTGACAAATTAGAAGGAACATTCACTCGCTTGCCTGAGCGTTCTGAACTTCCTGCTGAAATTAACGAAGCTCTTATCGTTGAGTTCTACTCTCGTTAATAGCATGAAAACCAGCCATGTTTGGCTGGTTTTTTTTTGCACTCAAGAGTTCCAAATTTGCGGGAGAAAGCAGGAAATTTGAGATTTTAAAGAAATGGTATTAAGATATATTCGAAAACGTTTACAACCAATGGAGGTTTTTTACTGAATAAAATCTGAGAGCATAATAGAATTGAATTGATATTCATTTTATGAAATGGTCTTTATAAAGATACGAGATTTTATGGATCTCTCGCAGGTTTAATCCCTGTCTTAGACCACCTGGAATGCAATAACTACGTAGATTTTCAACCGAGAAGGGAGCATGCATTGTATGAAGCAGTATCTGGAACTAAATAAAAGTTTTATAAATGGCGAATGGGTTGAAGGATTAAGCTCAAAATCTTGTGATATTTTAAATCCATATGATGATTCTGTCATTACAACAGTTAATTTAGCCACAAAAGAACAAACACAGGAAGCTTTTGAAGCAGCGCAGCAAGCGCAAAAAAAAATGGGCGAAATCTTCGGTAGAGGAAAGAAAAGCTGTCATCCGAAAAGTATTAGAGTATTTTAAAGAAAATAAAGAAGCAATTTTAGAGGCCTTGGTAGTTGAAACGGGCAGCGCGTATGTAAAAGCGGAAATGGAATATCAAGTTACGTTAGACGAATTAATAGAAGCGGAAAAAATGACAGAAGAAATTTATACGTATAGAGAAGCTCCTTCTCCTATCGAAGGAAAAACGAATCGAATTTATCGATTGCCGATTGGAGTAATTTCATCGATTGCTCCATTTAATTTCCCATTATTTATATCGATGAGAACCATCGCTCCTGCGATTGCATTAGGTAATGCGGTCGTTCATAAACCGGATTTGAAAACCGCCTTAACCGGAGGCTCGATTTTTGCGGCAGCGTTTGAATATGCTGGATTGCCTAAAGGTGTACTTAATGTGATTTTAACGAATTCGAGAGAAATCGGAGATGAAATGTTAACAAACCCTCATGCTAAGTTGGTCAGCTTCACTGGATCCACAGAAGCAGGAAAGCGTGTAGGAGCTGTCGCTGGTGGAGCTTTAAAACGGGTGGCATTAGAATTAGGCGGAAATGGCCCATTTGTCGTGTTGAGTGATGCTGATGTAGATCGCGCAGTAGAGGCAGCGATATTCGGAAAATATTTACATCAAGGCCAAATTTGTATAATCGCGAATAGATTCATTGTTCATAAAGATTTGTATGATGAATTTGTACAGAAATTTGTGGAACGAGCAAAAGAGTTGCCATATGGCGATCCGCGGAATCGTGAAAATGTGATCGGGCCAATCATCGATCAACGTCAGTTAGAAAAAGCATTAAAAATAATTGAAGAAGCGAAAGCGGAAGGAATTCCGTTGGCATTAGAAGGGAAACGCGTAGGTAATATATTAACGCCACATGTTTTTGTAGATGTGGATAATGACAGCAAGTTAGCTCAAACAGAAGTGTTCGCACCAATTGCAATCATGATTAAAGCAGAAACGGATGAACAAGCGATTGAATTGGCGAATAGAACTGAATATGGTTTAAGTTCGGCTATATTTACATCTGATCTAGAAAAAGGAACAAAACTAGCTTTAGAGATTGATAGCGGAATGACGCATGTAAATGACCAATCGGTTAACCTTCAATCGAGTATGCCTTTTGGAGGAACAAAAGCGAGTGGATTAGGCCGTTTTGGTAATCCATGGATTGTAGAAGAGTTTACAGTGACAAAATGGGTATCCGTTCAACATCAATATCGCAAATTTCCGTTTTAAGAAGATAAAAAGCAAGGGGATAACATCTCCTTGCTTTTATTATAAAATAGTGTCACACTCCGGAAGACTTATGCTGATTAATATTTAATTAGGTGATATTTCTTTTTGCCGCGGCGAATTACCGTAAATTGCCCTTCAATCCTGTCTTTTTCTCCTAATACATAACCTAAATCCGTAATGCGCTCACCATTTACATAAATCGCTCCATTTGTAACATCTTCACGGGCCTGGCGCTTTGATGGAGAGATTTTAGCCGCTACCAGCAAGTCGACAATTCCAATTTCCTCACCAGAGACATGCTCATATGATGGTACCTCTTTAAAACCCTGCTTAATTTCTGCTGCAGATAAATCCTTCACGTCGCCGCTAAACAGCGCTTCAGAAATCTTTATGGCTTGCTGCAGTGCTTCTTCCCCGTGAATCAGGCGTGTCATCTCTTCTGCAAGAGCTTTTTGAGCTTTGCGTAGGTGAGGCTCTTCCTGTACAGATTTTTCAAGCTCCTCAATTTCTTCTCGAGAAAGGAACGTAAAGTATTTCAAGTATTTCACAACATCTGCATCTGCTGTATTAATCCAAAATTGATAGAACTCATAAGGAGATGTTTTCTCCGGATCAAGCCAAACTGCTCCACTTTCTGTTTTTCCAAACTTTGTCCCGTCTGCTTTAGTTACAAGCGGGATCGTTAAACCGTATGCTTTAGCACCTTCCGGCTGAATTTTTCGGATAAGCTCAAGACCGGTTGTGATATTGCCCCATTGGTCGCTTCCGCCAATTTGCATTTTACAATTATGGTGTTCATACAAATGCAAAAAGTCCATCGCCTGTAAAATCGTATACGTGAACTCTGTGAAAGAAATGCCTGTTTCAAGGCGGGAAGCAATTGTATCTTTTGCCAGCATATAGTTGACGCCTACATGTTTTCCGTAGTCACGAAGGAACGTAACAACATCCATTGAACCGATCCAATCGTAGTTATTAACAAGAATCGCTCCGGATTCACCGTCAAAGTCAAAAATTTTATGAAGTTGCTTTTCGATTGCTTTCACATTGTATTTAATCGTTTCTAGCGTTTGCAGCTTTCTCTCCTCGCTCTTACCGCTCGGATCGCCGATTAGTCCTGTTGCTCCGCCTACTAGCACAATTGGACGGTGGCCTTCATTTTGAAAACGGCGCAGCGTCAAAAACGGCAGCAGATGCCCGATATGCATACTGTCTGCAGTCGGGTCAATACCGCAGTATAATGAAATTTTCTCTTTATTTAAGATGTCCTTAATTCCTTCTTCATCGGTTTGCTGATAAATAATTCCTCTCCATTGCAAATCTTCCAGCAAATTCATGACTGTCATCCTCCTTAAACTATAAATTTGCAATTGAACAAAACAAAAAGCCCCTGCAAATAATGCAGGGACGCAAGACGCGCGGTACCACCCATATTGAGGACATATTTTGTCCTCCACTCATTAAAGATAACGGCTTAGCCGTTTACTGCTACTAGCATCCTTCACAGCAAATGCTCGAGGAGGTAATTCATGATTCTATATGTACCGGCTTGCAGCAACCGCCGGCTTTCTGAAACAGGGATAGAACCACTACTTGTTCCCGTCATCGCTTACTCATTATAAATTTGCGATAAAACATTCTTATCATACTTTCCATGTAATGTCAATCACATACATGAAATTTCAGAAAAATGTTGAATCTTGTCATCTTAGAAACTTTGATATGCTATAATGTATGTGGTTTTAGGGGGGCTGATCATATGAGCAATAATCATATTTGGAAGGAACGATTGAGGTCATGGCTCAACCTTTTTACAAATAAAAAAACGATTAAAGGAGCACGAATCACTTATCATGTTATATGGAATTTATTTCTTATTTTTTTAATTGTGATTGTGCTTGGAAGTGCATTTGCCGGCGGAGTCGGTGCCGGTTATTTCGCTTCCCTTGTAAAAGATGAGCCTATACGTTCTTATAAGAATTTGAAAAAAGAGATATATAACTACGAGGAAACTTCGAAGCTGTATTTTGCCAACAATGTTTATTTAGGCAAGCTGCGGAGTGATCTTGATCGCGAAGAAGTAAAACTTGACCAGGTTTCAGAATATTTAATTGATGCGCTCATTGCAACAGAAGACGAATATTTTTATAAACATGACGGTGTGGTTCCAAAAGCAATCTTTCGCGCAATTTTGCAGGAAGTGACAAATTCATCTGCCCAAACAGGCGGAAGCACATTGACACAACAGTTAATAAAAAATCAGATTTTAACAAATGAAATTTCCTTTGAACGAAAAGCAAAAGAAATATTATTGGCTCTCCGGTTAGAAAAATTTTTTAAAAAAGATGAAATTTTAGAAGCCTACTTAAATGTTGCAACATTCGGCCGCAATTCTTCAGGAAGGAATATTGCCGGCGCACAAGCAGCGGCCAAAGGTATTTTCGGTGTGAATGCAAAAGATTTAAACCTGCCCCAAGCTGCTTTTATTGCAGGACTTCCCCAGAGCCCGTTTGCATACACTCCTTTTACGAATAAAGGGGAGATAAAAGAAAACCTTGAACCTGGCTTAAAAAGAATGAAAACGGTTTTAAAAAGGATGTATGAGAGCGGGAAAATCAATCAGAAACAGTACAAAGAAGCCCTTGCCTATGATATTACGAAAGATTTTGCACCATATATTCCTAGCCCGCAGGAACAATATCCTTGGTTGACGTTTGAAATTGAAAAGAGGGCCAAAGAAATTTTAGGAAAAATTTTAGCAAAAAAAGACGGATATGAAGAACAGGATCTTGAATCCAATCAACAATTACAGGAAGAATATATGGCTCTTGCCGACAGGAATCTCCGTCAAAACGGATATGAGATTCATACGACAATTGATAAAAAAATCTATGACGCAATGCAAAAAGTAAAAGATCATTACCCTTATTACGGCCCTGATAAACCTCAAGAAATAACCGATCCTGAAACAGGCGAAAAAAAGACAATCATGGAGCCTGTAGAAGTCGGAGCAATTCTGATTGAAAACAAAACTGGCAAAATCATCAGTTTTGTCGGCGGCCGCGATTATAAACGGGAAAAATTAAATCATGCAACAAGTGCTGTCCGCCAAAATGGATCAACAATGAAACCTCTGCTCGTTTATGCACCTGCCTTTGAGCTTGGAAAAGCAGCTCCAGGTACGATTTTGCCTGACGTTCCTTTATATCTTAATCCAAGCTTGAACCGCCCATGGCCAACGAACTACGACAAACGATACAACGGCTTAGTTCCAGCAAGATACGCTCTAGCAAAGTCATTTAACGTTCCTGCAGTTAAATTGTACAAAGATATTATCGGGTATAGGCCTGCTGAGTATTTAAAAAAGATGGGCTTTACATCGCTTGTTGAGCCGGATTTTACAAACTTGGCAACAGCAATCGGATCATTGGAGAACGGAGTAACAGTTGAAGAAAATACAAATGCTTTTGGGACATTTGCAAATGGCGGGAAGTTCATTGATGCCTATTTAATTGATAAAATTACTGATAAAAACGGAAAAGTCATTTATCAGCATGAAGTGAAGCCGGTAGAAGTTTTCAGCCCCCAAACGGCTTATTTAACTCTTGATATGATGAGAGACGTTATTAAGAGAGGTACTGCAGCCTCCTTGAACAGCAGATTGAAATTCAGATCAGATTGGGCAGGAAAGACTGGAACAGGAAATCAATTCTATGATTCCTGGTTTGTCGCAACCAATCCAAACGTAACTTTTGGAATCTGGACCGGTTATGATACGCCTAAATCATTAAATACCCCCGGTTTAAGTTACAGCTTACGCAACTTATATTTATGGGCTGACCTGATAAATGCTGCTTATGATATAAATCCTAAGCTTGTGGACCCCGATGAACAATTCAAGATGCCAGGCGGTATTGTAAGGCGGTCATTCTGTGCAACATCTGGTTTATTGCCTTCCAATGCTTGTGTAAGAGCAGGCCTCGTGGAAACAGATTTATTTAATGCCAAATTTGTGCCGACAAAAGTTGATGATAGTTTAATAGAAGGGAAGTTTGTCCGTGTAGGTGATAAAAAATATTTAGCTTTGGATTCAACACCGGCAGAATTTGCAGAGTCAGGATTAATTCTGAATCCTGATTACATTGAAAAAATATTCGGCATTAAAGCTAATCCCCAACAGCTTATTCCAAAGAATGGCCGTTGGTCAAAAATTTTAGTTCCTGAGAATAAGCTTGCAGAAAACGGCCGAAAACCGGGAGCTTTAAATATAAAAAGTTCGGGTAATTTGATTATCTGGCCAATGCATCCGGATTACGATGTCATCGGCTATCGTGTTTATAAAAATGGAGCAAAAGTTTCAAGCATAAAAGCCGGCTCCTCTTTATCCTTTAACGCAACTGAAGGAAGCTATTATGTAACTGCAGTCGATATAGCTGGAAATGAATCTCCTCCTTCTAACATGATTGTAATCGAAAAAAAAACTGATCCAAAACCTGAAATTCCTCCTGCAGGAAAAGGTCTCGGTAAAGGAAATGGCGGACCATCCGGTGGAAAAGGCCAAATCCCTCCTCGAAATGGAAATAACAACGGAAGCGGCGGCAGCACCGGGGAACCGCCTTCAGTTGAAAATGGAAATACCGTAAATGGTCAATAGAATATAAAAAAAGGCTGATTCAAACAAATGAATCAGCCTTTTTGCTTTTAAATTAATCTTCCATTGTAGAAAGATCTCCTGTTGGCAAGTTGAGCTCCCATGCTTTGAGAACACGGCGCATGATTTTTCCGCTACGGGTCTTTGGAAGCTTATCACGAAATTCAATTTCTCTTGGAGCAGCGTGTGCAGCCAGACCTTTTTTAACAAATTGGCGGATATCCTCTTTCAGTTCTTCAGTGGCTTCATATCCATCCCGTAAGGCAATGAATGCCTTAATAATTTCACCTCGAACAGGATCCGGTTTACCAATTACCCCTGCTTCGGCAACAGCCGGATGTTCAATAAGCTTGCTTTCCACTTCAAATGGACCAACACGCTCACCAGATGTCATAATGACATCGTCGACCCGGCCCTGGAACCAGAAATAACCGTCTTCATCCATATAAGCAGAGTCACCGGAAATATACCAATCTCCCGGTAAAAAGTAAGATTCATATTTTTGCGGATTATTCCAAATGGCATGCATCATTGAAGGCCAGCCTTTTTTAATCGCCAGATTTCCCATCCGATATGGCGGCAATTCGTTACCCTGATCATCAACAATCGCAGCTTTTACACCTGGAATTGGTTTACCCATTGATCCCGGTTTAATATCCATGCATGGATAATTACAAATAAGATGGGCGCCAGTTTCTGTCATCCACCATGTATCATGAATGCGAATGTTAAATACTTTCATCCCCCATCTTATCACTTCTGGATTAAGCGGCTCGCCAACGCTTAGAATGTGGCGGAGGCTGCTCAAGTCGAACTTTTTAACGATTTCATCGCCTGCACCCATCAACATTCTAAATGCAGTCGGTGCACTGTACCAGACAGTAACTCCAAATTCTTCAATCATTTTGTACCACGTTTCAGGGTTAAAACGCCCGCCAATAATCACATTAGATGTACCTGTAAGCCATGGACCGAATATACCGTATGAAGTTCCTGTTACCCAGCCAGGGTCAGCTGTACACCAATAAACATCCTCCTCTTTTAGATCAAGCACCCACTTTGCAGTTTGATAATGCTGGATCATTGCATTATGGACATGCAACACGCCTTTTGGCTTCCCGGTTGAACCTGAAGTATAATGAAGAATCAGCCCATCTGTCCGATCAACCCATTCAATATCCAATTGTTTGCTTGCTTCGGCCAGCCTTTTGTTAAAATCAATATACGGCCCCTGCTCTTCAATATTATTGCCGACAAGGAAAATAGTTTTTAATTCTGGAAGTTCTTTCACAGGAACTCTTTCTAGAAGTTCAGGAGTTGTCACAAGAACTTTAGCTCCGCTGTCTTCAAGACGGTCGCGGACTGCACCTTCCATGAAAGCTTCAAACAGCGGTCCGACAATAGCTCCAATTTTAATAGCTCCTAGGATTGCAAAATATAGTTCAGGAGAACGAGGCATAAAAATAAACACCCTGTCGCCTTTTTCAACATTGCCATAAGTTTTAAGGATGTTGCCTGCTTTATTTGAGTATTCTTTCATTTCTTTAAACGTATATTTCTCATTGCGGGAACCATCCCGGTAATAAAGAGCAATCTTATTTTTCCTAAAAGATTCTGCATGGCGGTCTATCGCTTCATAAGCCATATTCACCCGACCGGTTTCATACCATGTAAAATGTTTTTCAGTTTCCTTCCAATCAAACCGATCATACATTTCCTCATAATTTTCTAAATTATGGGTCCCTTTTGTCGCTGGCAGCGTTTCGACTTTCATGCCATATCCCCCTTTTTAGTTAGTTTGTCCTTATTATAATTATAACTTTTTTTCTCAATTTTTAAAATATTCTTTTCCTATTTAATTGAAAAACTTTTACGAAATATTGTTGGAAATACTATTACAGATTTCAAGGTTTGGGGAGAAGTGGAATAAAAATCATTACTGGCAATAAATAAAGAAAAATCCAATCATTCGACGATGGGTACATTTCCACCAATGATACAATAGTAAAATAATTTTATATTATTTCAATTATGCCAAATTAATATACTCTAATTGACATTTAAAAATAAATAAAAAAAGGAAGAAGTGATTTACATCTTCCCCTTTTATTAATTCTTTTTATGTCAAAATCATCTCGATAAACATACAACCGTTTTAAGAAATATTCTTTAATTCCTCTGTTAATCGTAAGAATTCTTCCTTGTTTTTATTTCGTAATGATTCGTCGATTTTATTTTTAATTTGCTTTTTCCGGAAATTATGGAGAGCCTTGTCAAGCACCATTTCAGCAAATAGAGAATCCAGGATTTTACCTTCCGATTGTTGTGGAGCATTAAGAAAATACTTTTTTTCCATTAGATCTCAACTCCTTAACTCCTTTTTTTTATTATAATATTAATTTTCTTAGTTTTCATTAGTTTTTAAATATTTTTGAGTTTGTTTTTTTTAGGAATAAGGCTATAATATCCCAATAACACCCAAGACCCTATTTCAGAAAATTTTGTGAAAACGCTTTGATTTGTAAGATTTTTTGTATAATAGTGTTAACCATTATTTGTTTTCCGGGTGGGTGACTAATGGAACATAAAAAAACATATAACGCAATGGAAATGAAAACGCCTCATGGCGACTTAAAAATAGAGGGCCCTATAACACCTGAAAAACTGGCAGGTTATGAATTTCATAATGACCTAGTTGCTTTTCGGCCTCCCGAACAGCAGCATAAAGCTTTAATTGAAATTGCCGGACTGCCTGAAGGAAGAATTATCATAGCAAGGCAAAGGCAAACAATTGTAGGATATGTAACCTTTTTATACCCTGACCCGTTAGAACGATGGTCGGAAGGGAATATGGACAATCTGATCGAGCTCGGAGCAATTGAGGTAATCCCCCAGTTTAGAGGATATTCTGTCGGAAAAAATCTTCTAAGAGTATCTATGATGGATGATGCAATGGAAGATTATATTATTATAACAACTGAATATTATTGGCACTGGGATTTAAAAGGAACAGGACTAAATGTCTGGGAATACAGAAAGGTCATGGAAAAAATGATGAATGCCGGCGGCCTTGAATATTATGCGACTGACGACCCTGAGATATGTTCTCATCCCGCAAATTGCCTGATGGCAAGAATTGGGAAGAGAGTAGATGATGATTCCATTCAAAAATTTGACCGGCTGCGCTTTAAGAATCGGTTTATGTATTAAGAAAAGCGGAAGCGGCTCGTTCAGCCCCGACAAGCATAAGACGAATCACGCAGGAGGTTGTTAAAACCTCTGGAGTGATTTGGCTTTTGACCTCGAGGGGCTTGCCGCTGCAGCTGGACAATAAGAAAAGCAGAGAGCGACCGGAGCTGAGCAATAGAAAGTCGGAGGTGATAATAGATGCTTGTGGAAGAAATTATGATAACTAAAGTAGTAACATTATTTCCTGACAACACGATTGCGGATGCTATTTCGCTTATGCGTGAAAAGAAAATCCGCCATCTTCCGATCGTTAATCAGCAAAATCAATTAGTCGGTTTAGTTTCTGATAGGGATCTTAAAGAAGCTGCTCCATCAATATTGGAAGCAAAAGAGCGAATAGATACTTTGGAAAAACCATTGGAAATTGTCATGAAAACGGACATCATCACAGGTCATCCTCTCGATTTCGTTGAAGAAGTCGCTGCCCTCTTTTATGAACATAAGATCGGATGCCTGCCCATACTGAAAGACAACAGGCTTGTAGGCATTATTACTGAAACAGATCTATTTCACACACTTGTGGAATTAACAGGGGCCCATCAGCCTGGGTCACTAATTGAAGTAAAAGTTCCAAACAAAGCAGGAATGCTATGGGAAATTGCCGATGTCATACGCAACCATAACGCTAACATTCAAAGCGTTCTTGTTTATCCTGATAAGAAAGAAGAAGGATATAAAATATTGGTTATAAGGGTGCAAACGATGAATCCTATCAATATCATAAACGATCTCAAAAAAGCAGGCCACCACGTATTATGGCCCAACTTTCCGGGGATCCAATTATGAAAGACAGTTCAATCTTTGTATTTTCTGAAGAATTGCTGAACTATAAATTCAGCAGTCATCACCCTTTTAATCAATTTCGCTTAAAGCTGACATTGGACTTATTATTTAAACTCAATGCAATAGATGAAAAACAAATCGTTCAGCCCCGTTCAGCAACAGAAGAGGAACTTTACTTAATCCACGACCCCGATTATGTCAACGCTGTAAAATTGGCAGGGCAAGGGTTGCTTGACAGCAATACCGCTGAGAATTACGGGCTGGGCACGGAAGACACTCCAATCTTCCCAAATATGCATGAAGCAAGCTCTTTACTTGTTGGAGGAACGTTAACTGCAGTCGACTACGTTATGGAAGGAAAAGCAACACACGCACTCCATCTCGGCGGCGGCCTCCATCATGGATTCAGAGGAAAAGCCTCTGGATTTTGCATTTATAATGACAGTTCCATTGCCATTAAATATTTGCAGAAAAAATATCATGTACGGGTTCTCTATATAGATACAGATGCCCACCACGGAGATGGTGTGCAATGGGCATTTTACGATGACCCAACTGTCTGTACATTGTCGATTCATGAAACAGGACGCTATCTATTTCCTGGAACTGGAAACGTAAATGAAAGAGGGCAAGGAAAAGGATACGGGTACTCCTTTAACATTCCGGTGGACGCTTTTACAGAAGATGAATCATGGCTTAATGCTTATACAAATGCTGTCCGCGAAATTGCAGATTTTTTTAAACCTGATGTAATTCTGACCCAAAATGGTGCTGATTCACATTATTATGATCCACTTACTCATTTATCAGCTACCATGAAAATCTACCGGGAAATTCCGAAGTTGGCACATGAAATTGCTCATCAATATTGTAATGGCCGGTGGATCGCCGTAGGTGGCGGAGGCTATGATATTTGGCGAGTGGTTCCAAGAGCCTGGGCGTTAATCTGGCTTGAGATGACAGAAAACTCAAATTGTTACGGTAGTTTACCTGAGGATTGGATAAAATTATGGCAGGATAAAGCGCCGGTCGTTTTACCATCCGAATGGGATGATCCTGAAAATCTGTATCCCCCCATCCCCCGAAAGCCAGAAATTACAGAAAAAAATGCTCAAACACTGGAAAACGCACTTTATCCTATCCGAAGCCAGAAAAAATAAAAGACAAAAAATGAATCATTGTAGACAAAAAACGACGGGGCTAGTCATGCTCCGCCGTTTTTGTGAAGTCAACCTGATCATGATTCAGATCGGGAATTGTTTTAGCAATACTTTTTTATTTTGTTGAGCGCCGGAATTCAATTCGGTGCGGCAGTATTACAATTTGATCTGATACCTCTTCTTTATTCATCAGCTTTGTTAAAAGCCGCATAGCAACCGCTCCAATATCATACAATGGCTGAACAACCGTTGTAAGCTGAGGCCTTACCATTAAAGTTAATCTCGTATTATCAGAACTGATCACTTCGAAATCATCAGGGATTTTATAGCCCTTATCCTCGGCTCCGTGTATGACTCCTAGTGCCATTTCATCGGAACCGACAAAAATTGCAGTCGGTCTTGCATCCATTTCAAGCAATTTTTCTATCGCTTCAATCCCCGAATCATAAGTGTAATCGCCTTCTATAATAAGATCTTCACGAAATGGTATTCCATAATTTTCAAGTGCCCGCTTATAACCTGCCAGCTTTTTCTCTTTATTAATTGGCTCATGAAGAGGGCCGATAACAAAAGCAATTTCCTTATGCCCTTTTTCAATAAAAGATTGAACAACATCATAAGCTGCTTGTTCGTAGTCAATATTCACTGATGGAATTTTTTCCGTTTCTTCAATTGAACCTGCCAATACAATTGGGACTGGGGATTTTTCAAACTCTTCAACATGCTCGGAAGAAATATTTCCACTCATAAAGACAATTCCATCCACCTGTTTACCAAACATCGTATTTAGCAAATGCAATTCCTTTTCTTTATTCTGGTCAGAATTACTCAAAATAATATTATATTTATACATTGTGGCAATATCTTCGATACCTCTCGTAAGCTCAGCAAAAAAAGTGCTTGAAATATCAGGGATAATAACACCGACTGTTGTCGTCTTCTTACTGGCTAATCCCCTTGCCACAGCATTTGGGCGGTAGCCAAGCCGTTCAATGACTTCCATTACTTTCTTTCTTGTGGCAGGTTTAACATTCGGGTTCCCGTTAACGACCCGTGAAACCGTTGCCATTGATACGTTTGCTTCTCTTGCAACATCGTATATTGTTACATTCATGCAACCCACTCCTTCATTTGATACACACGGATTCAATTTTCTTTATTTTACTGCAATTAAAAAAAACTAAACCTTTTACTAAAAGATTGCAATCCGCTAAACAAGTCTATTTATGTATTTTTATCATACGACAGTCCGGAAAATGCCGCAATCACAAGCCGACAAATTTATCAATTTTGTGACAAAAATGTGAAAATTTTAATAAAAACGACATAAGAAAAAGAGGCTGGTCCAAAACTAAGAACCAGCACCCTTAGTTACTTTATTTTGAAAACATGATCAATGTTTCCACAATATTTAGTAACTGCAGACCGGAGCCAGGCACTTATGGGTCAGCCTCTTCTTGCATTAATATTTCATTTCTTATACTCTTGCCAAAACAGACTTTTTAATTTCGCGGTAGAATTCGTCAAATTGCTTCAAGTCCATTTGCTGGGCAGAATCTGACAGCGCTACTGCAGGGTCAGGATGAACTTCTGCCATTACTCCATCTGCTCCAATCGCTAACGCTGCTTTCGCTGCAGGGAGCAACAAGTCTCTTCTTCCGGTAGAATGTGTAACGTCAACAAAAACCGGAAGATGGGTTTCCTGTTTTAAGATTGGCACCGCTGAAATATCAAGAGTATTTCTTGTTGCCCGTTCATAAGTGCGGATTCCCCTCTCACAAAGAATGATTTGTCCATTGCCATGCGCCATAATATATTCCGCTGCATTAATAAATTCCTCAATCGTTGCCGCTAAACCTCTCTTTAATAGAACAGGTTTATTTACAGCACCTGCTGCCTTTAATAAGTCAAAGTTCTGCATATTGCGTGCGCCTATTTGAATGACATCAATATATTGGACAGCAGTTTCAATATCAGCTGGATTCGTGATTTCGCTAATTACAGCTAAATCATATTCATCCGCAATCCGCTTTAAAATTTTTAAGCCTTCTAACCCAAGTCCTTGGAAGTCATAAGGTGATGTACGCGGTTTGTAAGCTCCGCCGCGCAAAAGCTTCAACCCTTTTGCTTTTACTGATTCAGCAACAGTCGCCACTTGTTCATATGATTCAACTGCACATGGACCGAAAACAAAGTGCGGATTTCCATCGCCAATTTTCTCGCCTTTTAGATCGATCACTGTATTATCCGGTTTTTTCTTGCGGGAAACTAGCAATGCTTTACGATGATCATCTTTTTGCAATTCTAAGCCGGCTTTAAAAATTTCTTTAAAAATATGTTCAATTGTTGAGTTTTCGAAAGGTCCATCATTATTTTCCTTAATTAAATCAAGCATTTTTCGTTCACGCACTGGATCATAACGAAAAACTCCCTGAGTCTCTTTCACACGACCAATTTCTTGGACAAGTCGAGCTCTTTCATTAATTAATGATAAAAGCTCCAAATTCAATTCATCGACACGCTGACGCAACTGATCAAGTTCTTTATTGCTCATCTTCTTTCCGTCCTTTCAAAATAATTATAAATCAGAAATCATGTTTAGCAGAGTTGTGAATATTCTTTAACGACCCATGAAAATATGATACATTTTCTATATAATTAGGGTTTATTATATATGAAATGAGTTTGATTGTCACGAAAAATTTCTTTAACGATTAAACGCTTTTAAGTATTAAAGTATTATATAACGATTTTAAAAGAGGGTGTACTCATTTTGCAAGAAAAAAAGAAACTATTTGCTCTCGATATCGGAACTCGATCCGTTGTCGGCATTATTTTAGAAGAACACGATGGTCAATTTCACGTCATTGATATTCTTGCAAAAGAACACACAAAACGTTCCATGCTGGATGGCCAAATACATGATATTCTGGCCGTTTCAAAAATAATAACAGAAATAAAGGAGCAACTAGAAGAACGTCACGGATGCTTAAAAAAAGTTGCAGTTGCTGCTGCCGGCCGTGCTTTAAAAACGGAGCGCGCCAAAGCAACTGTTTCCATCAAAGGAAAAACGATGCTTCAAAAACAGGATATTCTTCATCTTGAATTATGTGCCGTACAGCAGGCGCAAGCGTCTGTTGCCGAAAAAAATAATGAGGAAAAAAGCTATTATTATTACTGTGTCGGATACTCGGTTCTTTATTATCAACTTGATGGAGAAGAAATAGGCAACTTGATTGACCAGCAAGGTGATGAAGCTTCAGTTGAAATTATTGCAACATTTCTCCCTAAAGTAGTCGTGGAATCACTGATTTCTGCTCTCAATCGCTCTGGTCTGGAAATGGAAGCATTAACATTAGAACCGATAGCGGCGATTAATGTGCTTATGCCTCCTTCTATGCGTAGATTAAATGTTGCATTAGTTGATATTGGAGCAGGGACTTCTGATATTGCCATAACTGACATGGGCACAATTATCGCTTACGGGATGGTGCCGATTGCCGGTGATGAAATCACAGAAGCGATAAGTGACCAATATTTGCTTGACTTTCCTCTTGCTGAAAAAGCAAAACGGGAATTGCATACAAATGATCGGATTACAATTACAGATATTCTTGGTTTTGAGACTGAAGTTTCAAGGGAAGAAGTGATCAGCCACATTTCTCCTGCTCTCAATAAGCTTGCAGAATCAATTTGCGATGAAATTCTTCAACTAAACAATGGAAAACCTCCAAAAGCAGTTATGCTTGTCGGGGGCGGAAGCTTAACACCCGAGCTCCCTAAAAGGCTGGCCGAAAAACTAAATCTCCCTGAAAACCGGGTCGCGATCCGTGGAATAGAGGCTATTTCTTCACTTACCATTTCCAAAAAAATTCACAATGGGCCAGAACTTGTTACCCCGATCGGAATCGCGATTGCTGCCCAGAGATCTCCATTAAAATATAATACAGTATATGTCAATGAACAACCCGTTCGGTTATTTGAATTAAATAAATTAACAGTAGGGGATTGTCTGCTTTCTGCAGGAATAAAAATGAATAAACTTTACGGGAAACCCGGTATGGCATTGTTTGTTACACTTAATGGGCAAAACATAACGATTCCCGGCCAGCTCGGTGAAGCCCCGACCATCTTATTAAATGGAAAACCGTGTTCTTTTGACGATGAGATTAAGAATGGTGACAAAATAGCAGTAAAAAAAGGGAAAGACGGCAGTGCTGCAGATCTAAAAATAATCGATTTGCTTGATCATATACCAAATAAGAAAATTACGATTAACGGCAAGCCTTATGAAATTTTTGCAACTCTCACATGCAATGGCGTAAAAACATCGCCAGATAAAAAGGTGGAAGATCGTGATCAGATTGTTTGTACAATCCCGGAGACGATTGAAGAATTGTTGAAAGAGCTTCAACTTCATGACCTTCTATTACAACTAAGGCCTTTGCGATTGAAAATCAATGACAGAGAGACATTCCTTCCAAATCTTGCAGGAAAATTATTTCGAAATGGAATTGCTATAAAGCCTCAAAGCACTTTTAATCATCTTGATGACATAGTCATTGAACAAAAAACAACACCAACTGTAAAACAATTAGCAGAAATGAAGCATTTCCAGTTAAAACATATAATTCCAGTAACGTTTAATGGGGAAAAAATCTATTTATCTAAAACAGTGACCGATTTTTACAGAAATGGCGAAAAGCTTTCAGAAGATTCCGTTCTGTTTGATGGAGACGAACTTACAGTCGAACAAAAAAAAATGGAGCCATTTCTTTTCCAGGATTTATTTAAACATGTTGAAATTACGATGCCGAAAAATTCGGGCGGAAAGTTTGTTTTGCTTAGGAACGACATACCCGCAACATTCTACGACCAAATTTACCCTGGGGACGAATTAAAAATTGTCTGGCCATTGTCTCAGGAAAAAAATAGCCCTCCCAACAAGGGGCATGCGTAATCGAGTAGGAGGGGGTGACTAACCCCCGACCTCTCACACCACCGTACGTACCGTTCGGTATACGGCGGTTCAATTAAGTATGACGTAGAAAATGATATCTCTCGAATAGACTTCTTAACCCTTGATGACTCCAGTAGGAGTTATCGAGGGTTTTGTGTAGAATGGGACTGCAGGCAATCCGCCAGTATTTCTTGCGTGTATTGCCCCACTCGATTGCTTTATGACTTGGAACACCTAATGCTCTAAGTTTCCGAATTCTTGTTTTCGGCGTTTTCCACTCTTTCCATAAACACATTCGAAGTCTTCGTCTTATCCATTCATCAAATTCTTTGAACTTGCTTGGTGTATCTGCCAAGGCAAAATATCCACACCATCCCATTAGGTACATGTTCAGTTTCTCAATTCTTTCCTCCATTCGATACGGTTTGGATCTGGATGTGATTTCACGGATCTTGTTCTTGAATCGTTTCACACTTTCTTTCGCCATCCGTATCTTGGGTATTTTGTTTGGTGTAAAGCTAAAACCGAGAAACTTCCGTTTCCAAGGACGGTCTACCGCCGATTTCTCTTTATTTACCTTGAGCTTTAATTCCTTCTCGATAAAGTTAGTAATGGAGTTCATGACACGAATTCCTGCTTTCTTTGTTTTCACGTAGATATTACAGTCATCCGCGTACCGTACAAATTTATGTCCACGTTTCTCAAGTTCCTTGTCCAACTCGTGAAGCATGATGTTTGATAATAGTGGACTAAACGGTCCACCTTGTGGCGTTCCCATGTCTGTTTCCATTACCACTCCATTTATCATCACGCCTGATTGAAGATACCGGCGGATTAACTTAAGTAAAATCCGATCTTCGATCGTTTTCGCCAAGATCCCCATCAGTTTGTCGTGGTTCACCTTGTCAAAGAATTTCTCTAAGTCTATATCGACCACCCAGCGATATCCTTCTTTGATATAGCCCTTTGCTTTCCTGACCGCGTCATGTCCTCTGAGGCTTGGGCGAAAGCCGTAGCTATGTTCAGAGAAGGTCGGATCGAAGATTCTCGTTAACACTTGGGCAATCGCTTGTTGAATGAAACGATCAGTCACGGTGGGGATACCTAGAAGTCTTACTCCGCCGTTCGGTTTCGGGATTTCGACTCGACGAACTGGTAAAGGTTTGTAGGTTCCCTCTCTTAACGACTGTCGAATGGAGTCCCAGTTTTCATAGAGGTGTCTCCGTAGGTCTTTTGCGGGCATGCCATCTACTCCGTGACTTCCTTTATTCTGTTCAACTCGTTTTAATGCCGTTAGGAGATTTTCCCGTGACAAAATCAGTTCCATCAACATAGATATCCTCTCCACGTGAACGAATCCCTCTATTTGTGCCATCTTCTGCTCCACCCTCTTGAAGTCCCCCGTGGGATTCACCACTTCCTCCTTCAAGTAAGTCCTGCCGGATTGTCTGCTTCAACACAGAAGATGAACGCGTAGTGTTTCGTTCTCCTTAATTGTTCGGTCCTTCCTCTTTCGTCTCGAGCTCGAAAGAGTACTATGACCTCTGCTGACTTCTGACTGCTCAGCTATCTATCGCTAGATAGGTTACCAAGATTACTTGGCGTGCCAGTCAGATCTCCCCGGGTAAGAGTGTAATCTTTCCTTCCATCTATCTGCTTCATTTACTCTGTATCACCTTCGGCAGAAAGGGCTTTGTTTTGTTTTGCAAACTCACCCAGTGATACCTAGCCTTATATGAAGTTCGTATTCCTCAGACCGGAAGTTTGCCGTCCGCTTCCTTCAGATTCCGCGTTACCACGGACACCCTTGCGTTATGCTAACTGCTACTTCTGCCTTCACAGCTCGGGACTTGCACCCTATAGATTACACCCATGCCGGGCGCACAAAAAATAACAGCCTGTGAATAATTAGGCTGTTATTTTTTTACTAGTTTTTTTAAGAGAACCATTTAAAGCTGCTGCAAAGTCTATTTATTGATTTAATTTTCTTTCCGTTTCATCGAACGCTTTTTTTGTTTCTTCAAGCTTTTGCTGAATATCAACAACAGCCCCATTTCCGAAGCTTTTCGGTGCATCGATCATTGTCTCAGATGGATTTTCCAGCACGGTTTCTTCAAAAGTTGCTTCATCTTTTTGTGCAGATTTCAAGCTTTTCACTTTATTTAATAAATCGGAAGAATGCTGCGTAATTGTTTCGGTCAACGTACTCGTTCTTTCTTTCGCAACAGAAGCCAGTTCATTTCCTTTTATCTTTGCTTGTTCCCGTAACTGAACGGTTTTTTCTTTTGCCGCTGACGCCAGTGAATTTCCTTTTGTCATAACTGATTCACGAAATTTCCCTGTTTTTTCTTTTAAAACAATCGCCTGTTCGTTTAAATTGTTTCGTAATTCTTTCCCTGATTTTGGAGCAAAAAGAAGAGCAACAGCTGCACCTATTACCCCGCCAATCATCGCACCGATCATAAATTCCTTTGAACCTGAATTACCTTCTTTTCTGTCATTTGTTTCATTATGGATCCGCTCTCTCTCGCCCATATTTTCTGCCTCCTTAATTATTATTGCGACCTTTCCTTTTCTTTTGCTGCTGCATTAGACAAATGTCTATCAATCTTGTTAGAGAAATTGTGCTGCTTCTTTCTCGCCTTCCATTTATCCCTTAACTCGAGTAATATATTGCTCAATTGCACAACCTGTGAAATCTTGTCCTTGTTTTGTTCAAGCTTTTGGCTCACCGATGATGTTATGTTTTGAAGCGAATGATTAAATTTTTGAATAGAATTGCCTACGTCCTTCACAGCCTCAACAACGCTGTTTAAGCTTTCTGATTTTTTCTGGATATCATCTGCAAGGGAATTCGTTTTATGAAGCAGTTCCGTAGTCTCCTTCGTTACACCAATCAACTGCTTTTCAAGCCCGGACAAAGTCCTGGAAACACTGTCTAGCGTGGTTTGCAGCGATTTTAGTGTTTTTGAAAGAAAAATAACCAAAATAAACAATGCAATCGCAGCAACTATTGCGCTTAAATATAAAAGAATTTCCACTATTTGTACCCCCAATGTTTGCGATTAGTCTATTTTATAGCCTTTGACAAAAAGTCATAACCCACTTCTCGATTAAATATTTCAATATAATAGTGACAATTTCCTGCACCAAAATCAATAAAGAGTGTACTCTCTTTGATGAAAGCTGAAAAGCCAGGTGTGTGATTCACACCTGGCTTTAAGAATGATTGATCCGTATTAACAGGCAGTAAAACCTTCCCTGAGGAAAGTTCACTTTATACTTGCAGCAACTGTTCATAAGCTAATTGGAATTTCTGAATATCACCTGCACCCATGAACAGAATTACACTGTTTTCATACTTCTTAAGAGGAGTGGTGTCTTTTTCTGTAATGATTTCCGAATCGTGAATTTTCTTCTGCAAATCTTCTATTGAAAGTTTTCCGTGATTTTCCCTCACCGAACCGAAAATCTCGCATAAATAGACTTTATCAGCCTTATTTAAGCTTTCAGCAAACTCATCCAAAAATGTTTGTGTTCTAGTAAATGTATGCGGCTGAAAAACAGCAATGATATCTTTTTCGGGGTATTTCTGTCTTGCAGCATCAATCGTTGCTTTAATTTCCGTCGGATGATGCGCATAATCATCAATGATAATTTGCGATCCGATTTTTTTCTCCGAAAATCTTCTTTTTACCCCAGTAAAAGTCTGAAGCCGTTCAGCAATAATCTCCGATTCAATCTCCTCGTAATGGCAAAGGGCGATAACAGCCAAAGAGTTTAACACATTATGATCGCCAAATGCAGGGATTTTAAAAGTATTGTAATAAGTATTTCTGACAAAAACGTCGAAAGATGTACCCTCAGTGGTTTTCACAATATTTCTTGCCTGAAAATCGTTTTCTTCTCCAAATCCGTAAAATACAACCGGAACTTTCGCTTGTATTTTTTGAAGGTGTTCATCATCACCCCATGCAAAAATGCCCTTTTTTACTTGCCAGGCCATTTCCTGAAATGCAGAAAAAACATCTTCTATATTGGCATAATAGTCAGGGTGATCGAAATCAATATTCGTCATGATCGCATAATCGGGAAAATACGAAAGAAAATGCCTTCTATATTCACAGGCTTCAAACACAAAATACTCTGCTTCCCGATCGCCCTTGCCTGTACCGTCTCCAATTAAGAAAGAAGTTGGCTTTGCTCCCTTCATAACGTGAGCAAGCAAACCAGTTGTTGATGTTTTTCCGTGTGCACCTGCGACAGCAATACTTGTAAAGTTTTCCATAAAATCGCCAAGAAAACGATGATATCTGACAATTGGAAGTCCGAGTTTCTTGGCTTCCACGATTTCTTCATGCGTATCAGGAAAGGCATTTCCTGCAATCACGGTCATGCCAGGCTTAATATTATCCTTATTAAAAGGAAGGATCTTTATTCCAGATTGTTCAAGGGCTTGTTGAGTAAAAAAGCGCTTTTCGACATCGGAGCCTTGAACATGGTAATTCATGTCATGGAGTATTTGTGCTAATGCACTCATTCCAGACCCCTTTATACCTACAAAATGGTAAATAGTCATATAAAGAACCTCCAACTACGTCTATCTGTAACACAGTATATGACATTTATCTTATTTTGCTCATTGCATACACTTGTTAAATCTTTATCACATTAAATTATTATATCATTATTTTAAGTTAAACACTAACCAACAAAAAATTAATCCCTTTTTTACAGCAAATAAAAAATATCACTTCTTAATTTATTGTACTAGTATCTTGTTGTATTAACTCAAGATCGCTTTCAGTAATAAGAACATCGCGCGGCTTGCTCCCCCTTGCTTCTGAAATAAATCCTTGCTGTTCCATCATATCAATTAGACGGGCAGCCCGGTTATATCCAATCTTAAACCTGCGCTGAAGGCTAGACGTTGATGCTGCGCCCTGTTCAACAACGAACTCGCAAGCTTCATAAAACAGTTCATCCTCTTCATCATCCACTTGGGCTTTTTTTAGCAATTCACCCTGTTCAAATAAGTACTGAGGTTTTTGCTGCTCACGGACATGGGCGACGACCGCATCAATTTCCTTATCGGAAACAAACGTTCCTTGCAAACGCAAAGGCTTTGAAGATCCGTTTTCTAAAAACAGCATATCACCCCGGCCAAGCAGTTTCTCTGCTCCGCTTATATCAATAATCGTTCGTGAATCGATCTGCGACGATACAGAAAAAGCAATCCTTGTCGGTACATTTGCCTTAATTAATCCGGTAATGACATCAACAGACGGGCGCTGAGTCGCAATAATTAAATGAATACCGCAAGCCCGCGCTTTTTGGGCAATTCGGCAAATTGCCTCCTCTACATCGGCAGGAGACATCATCATTAAGTCAGCCAATTCATCAATGACAATTACAATATATGGAAGTTTTTCAGAGTAGCGTTTATGCTCAAGTGCAAGTTCATTAAAACGGTTAATATCTCTTACTCCAGTATGGGCGAACAGCTCATAGCGGCGTTCCATTTCATCGACAGCCCACTTTAAAGCAGCCGTTGCCGCCTTTACATCCGTAATCACGGGGCTTACGAGATGCGGTATTTGATTATATGGTGCAAGTTCCACCATCTTTGGATCAATAAGAAGCAGCTTAACATCTTGCGGGCTCGCTTTATACAATAGGCTTATAAGTATTGAATTAATGCACACACTTTTCCCGGATCCTGTTGCCCCTGCAATAAGCCCGTGTGGCATCTTTTTTAAGTCGGTTACAATCGGTTTCCCTGAAATATCCAATCCAAGGACCGCTGTTAACGGGGATTCCTTTTCAATAAACTCCCGGCTTTGAATAATTTCGCTTATTAAAACAGGCCGGCTCGTTTGATTCGGAACTTCGATTCCAATCGTATGTTTGCCCGGAATTGGTGCTTCAATTCGTATATCTCTGGCAGCCAGACTTAACTTAATATCATCTGATAGATTAGTAATTTTGTTTACTTTTACACCTGGATCGGGTTGAACCTCAAAACGGGTAACAGACGGTCCCTGTGTCACATTCACTACTTTCGCGCCGACATGGAAGTTTTCAAGTGTTTGGTTTAAAAGCTGTTTCTGCTCTATCAACCAGCCGGTATTAGTTGATCTGGCCACAGGCGGAGAAAGCAGGCTTACAGGCGGGAATTCATAAGAATTTTTTTGGTCAGAACCTGTTATCCTTAATTCCTCCTGTGGCTGGCTTTGATCATTTTCACTCTCCAGACTTTTTTGCGTGATTGATGGAAAATGTTCGTCAAAACGTTCTTTTTGCTCTCTTTTTGCCCGCTCCCTTTGTTCAAGCTTTCTTTTGTCGTCTTTAAGCATAATCACATTAAAAGGTATATGTGATCTTCTTCTTTTTGGCACCTCATCATGTTCGGAGCTTTCTCGCGGCATGTCCCGCACTGTCGGTTCTTTCTCTTGAGCTGATGCCACAATAAGAGGTTCATTTTTTATTTCATCATCCTCTTGATCATAATCCATTTGCCCGGATGTTGCCGCTTTGTCAACTTCGGCTATTTCTTGGCACTGCTGAATATCTTTTTCATCGAAAAGAACACTCTCTTCACTGGTGTTATTTTCGTTCTCTTTATGATTCATGGTTGGATCGGTCTGATTGTCAAACGAAAATGCACTACTGTGGGCATTTTCGTATTTTTCTTCACTCACGGTATATGTACTGTCTGTCAAATTAGAACTATGCATGCGTTCATCTTTCATCTCTTCAAGCATTGATTGTTTTGAAACATTTTGACCTTCGGAATTTGCTTCTTTAATGTTCGGATCAAAAACCATCTTTTTACGATATAGTCCTTCAAGACCGGTTAATTCATATTCCACTATTTCTTCTTTTCTTCGGCTCCGACGCCCGTATCCGTATATGGGAGAAGGTATTTCCGTCGGTCTGAAAGGCTGGCGGGTTTTCAATGCGGCTTCCTGCTTGTTCCGATCCGAACTTGTTCTCTCTTTCCATTCAGGTTTATAGATTTGTTCGGACGATTTACCCGCAACTGGAATGATCCGATCCAATCTTGTTCTTTCTTTCCATACAGGCCTAATCGGTATATCTGATTGCATTTCAGATGCAACTGAATCAAATTCGTTTCGTCTCCTTACCCTCTCCTTTCTTTGCGGGCTTTCATGATCAGGAATAAGAGGAAAGCGAAATTTGCCCTTCGGGTATTGATAGACGATTTTTGCATCAACTTCTTTGCTTCCGGAATGCTGCTCACGGCTAAATTCATTTGCTTGATACATATCTCCTTCATCAATATATTTAAATTCTTCATCATCATTTTTAAACATTTGAAAAAGCTTCTTAATCCAACTCAATAAAAATCACTCTTTCTGCGATCACTATCATTTCTATTTTATCAGTTAATCTTAAAATATCGAGAAAATTTAAGAGAATGAGCCTTAATAAAGAGAAGTTGGTTAATTTTTCAAAAACAAGTCTAACTTTTTTCTTAGCAATTAACATAAGCTGGGCCATTTTTTTCAAAGTGGTAACAAATATTTCAATATTTTTACATAAATATGGTAGAAAAAGAAAAACATGGCTGCTTGCCATGCTTTCAACTGTAACCGAAGATTACGGCTTTTTTCGATTCTTTCCTAAAATAAAGATCGGTTCAAGCTCTTCATTCTCATAAAAGAACGACAAGGCTGTGATCGGAACATAGCCGCTTGCAAAAAAACTCATAGTCATTTGGGCAAGAACATCGAAGCCAGCATCGTTTTGAATATCACCGATAATCAACACATCCTGGTGAGGGACCGCTACCGTCATCCTGCCGGTTATTTTTTTCTCCATGTCCTTTAAAAACGACTTATTTAAAATTCTACTTGCGTCATATCCATCATTTGTATTTAAAAAGTAAAAGGTATTGCCGGCTACATGATCTTCTTTCATGGCAACTGGCAGAGTCCTGACATTAAATAAAGCAATTTCCCTGACCTTGTCCGCGTCCCACTGTTCCTTTTTAAGCAAATTTTCATCGATAAGCCTGTACGTTTTTCCTAGATCCAAAGCATAATAAATTCTCGTTTCTGCTGTATGGTCATCATACAAAAACGGGACTCCTTCTTCGGCTTCCGTTGGGAAGGAAGTGGAACGGATAACTGGAAAAATGCTTTTTTCTTTTCCCGAAAGCTGAACATCATGATCCATTGCCTGCAAGCCTTCCTCTACATAATACACGACTTCATCGATGGCTTTTTCTTTTTGAAGCTGCCACTTCGCTATAATTCCGGGCAGCGAAACGGTAATTCCTTTTCCAGTTTGTTTATTTTCAATTCTCAGCTGGTCTTTCTCACGATCAAAAGAAAATATGCGATCCGGCCGGCTTAACCGTTTTTCAAGTTCTATTCTCATTTTCTTGCTGTCCATTTTTTCCCTCCTTTCACAGAAAACCTTCATGAGTTTTTACTCCCAACCCTAATATGGAAATTGGTCTCATTTAAAAACATAACTAACAAAATAAGGCGGTGTGAGCGAGGCCAAGCACTAACTATTTACAAAACTAAACAAGATTCGTGCTCAGACAGGTTAACATTTCTATTTTTGTTGGCTCAGCTCCGCCCCTTTTCCACAGAAAACCAATCGTACAACAAAATCCCCCCATCTCAAAAAAGACGGAGGGGATGCTATTTATTTTAGATTCGAGATAAATGTTTCGACTTCTTCCTGAGTTTTTCGATCTTTGCTAACGAAGCGACCCATTTCTCGGCCATTTTCAAACGCAATAAAACTTGGGATTCCAAATACATCTAATTGGCCGCATAAATCAAGAAATTGATCACGATCAACATGTACAAATGTAAATTCAGTAAATTTTGCTTCAATTTCTGGAAGCGCCGGTTCAATTGCCCGGCAATCCGGACACCAGTCCGCTGAAAACACAAAGAGATGTTTTCCATTATTCTTTAATTGCTCAAATTGTTCAATAGACTCTAAATTTTTCACTTTTTGTCTCCTCCTATATGAATCAGTATATTGCCAGACTTGATCCAACCTTTTCTCCTCATATACTCAGAATAATAACAGGCTAATTGCCGCAGGTCCAATAAAATACAATACAGCAAGCTTCTAGTAGTATAACGCATTACCGCAGTGAGGGACTGGCCCCTTGTTTTGTTTGGTATTCGTATTGGCCGATTAGCAGGTGCATAATGTGGGAAAATATATTTGCACGGTTGATTCTGCCATTTGTAAAGATTCCGACCGCTCCTTCATTCTTACGAACATTTGCTTTTTGTGCGAAAGCATCCATAACCGGACCGAGTTCCTCACCGGACCTGAGTCGTTCCGCTATAACTTCAGGCAGCAAAATCCGAGCACCGCCAGCAATGATCGGCATAGAATTTGGGGTCATTAGCGCTCCCCAATTACACAGACACAATCCATAGCTTGTTTCCTGAACGCCTCCCTCTAGGCCGATCCCTATGTCTCCTTTACCTGCCTCTAATGCCTGAATAGCCCGATTTACAGCTCCCTTTATTGTTTCTTCATCACTAAAAGGCTGCTCACTTACCCCTGAGGGAACGTCAGCTGTAATAAATTCTGCTTCATAGCCGGAAAACGCATTCTTAACCGCTGCAACTTTTGCAGGATTTTTCGTGCCAATTATGATCTTCATTCTTTCATGTCACCTACCAAAAGTAATGGGAACGATTTTATCGACCAGTTTTGGTTTTTATCGACCAGTTTTTGAATATATCGTCCAGTTATTGAATATATCAACCACTTTCTAATTTTTATCAACCAGAACCATGTTTCCCTTCAAACAGGTGAAAATATTACCCGTTTTGTTTAATCGACTCAACGGTAGAACGGTCACATGCTTTTACTAGTTTTACAAGAAGCTCTTTTGCGGCAGCGTAGTCATCGACATGAATGATCGATGCATGAGTATGAATATACCTCGCACAAATTCCAATTACGGCGCTTGGAACACCTTCATTTGAAAGATGAACGCGGCCTGCATCCGTTCCACCTTGGGAAACAAAGTACTGATATGGGATCCCATGTGTTTCTGCAGTATCGAGAACAAATTCTCTCATTCCCCGATGCGTTACCATCGAACGGTCCAAAATCCGAAGCAAAACTCCTTTTCCTAAATGGCCAAATTCTTTTTTGTCGCCTGACATATCATTTGCCGGACTTGCATCCAAGGCAAAAAAAAGATCAGGCTTGATCATATTTGCCGCAGTTTGCGCCCCTCTTAATCCAACCTCTTCCTGCACAGTCGCACCGGAATAAAGAATGTTCGGCAATTTTTCGTTTTGCACTTCTTGAAGAAGCTCGATGACAAGTCCGCACCCATATCTGTTGTCCCATGCTTTCGCCAAAATCTTTTTGTTATTGGCCATCGGAGTGAACGGACAAATTGGTACGATTTGCTGTCCCGGTTTAATCCCAATTTTTATCGCATCTTCCTTGTCATCTGCTCCGATATCAATGAGCATATTTTTGATCTCCATTGGTTTATTGCGTTTTGCATCATCCAAAAGATGCGGTGGGATTGAACCAATTACTCCAATAACAGGGCCATTATCCGTAATAATCTGCACTCGTTGAGCCAGTAAAACTTGGCTCCACCATCCACCAAGTGTTTGGAAGCGAATCATTCCATTGTCCGTGATGGAAGTTACCATAAAACCTACTTCATCCATATGACCGGCAACCATAATGACTGGGCCTGACTCGTCGCCCCGTTTCACTCCAAAGATGCTTCCAAGTCTATCCTGGATCACTTCATCTGCATATTTGCTAAGCTGTTCTTTAATAAATTTACGGACTTGATGTTCATTGCCCGGTGCACCGGGTAGTTCCGTTAATGTTTTAAAAAGCTGTAATGTTTGTTCATTCATCGTCCTTAGGCTCCTTTATTTAACCTTTTGTTCAAGAAAATCTTTATATGTATACTGTTTATTTTACAGAACTTTCACACGGTCTACCACTTCTTACATGGCAATTGTCATGCAGGTTTTCACAAAATAGTCTGGATATATTATGATTCGCATAAAAAATTTTGGTATGATAAGAAGAGAAAAATGGATCCTTATTTTTTCCCATGGTTGTTGAGCCTTTACTATTGGAGGAATACAAATGAACTGGAAAACTTTCTTGTTGGGAGTTAGTGCGGGTTTTATTGCCGGTTACGCAGCAAAAGAAATTCTTAATCAAAACAAAACAGTTTCCCCCGAAAAAGTTTTAGATCATGTAAAATCTGAGTTTAAGAAACAAGGTCCGATCAGTGGCTCCTGGATTCAGATGAAAACTGAACCGTACGAAAAGGAGATGCTGCGATACAACGTATACAAAGGTGGAATATTTAGAATGGCAAATGGCAAAAACGAACAGATAGAATTCATCGCTGATGCATCTACCGGAACAATTATCGACGCGTATCAGATTTCACAATAATAATTGGAACTTTTTTTATCAAAAAGCAAAAAATCCCCTGAAATAAGGGATTTTTTGTTTCATAAAAAAGGACTCACACTTAGAAGAGTCCGTCAAATATTTATCTGAATTTTACTTCACAGCGGTAAATACGGTTTCCTTTTTCGGAAAATTTTTGTTCATACTCGGTCATCACATTGCCTTCGAAGTTGCTATTATGCAAATCTAGGCTGACATCCTTCAGCAATAATCCAAATTCTGAAAAGCTGACCAATGAATATTCAAACAAACCTTGATTATCTGTTTTAAAATGAATTTCACCTTCGTCTACAAGAATATCTTTATATAAATCAAGGAAAGATTTATATGTTAATCTTCGCTTTTCGTGGCGCTTTTTTGGCCATGGGTCAGAAAAATTCAGATAAATTCTCTCTACGTCCCCTTTTGCAAAGTATTCCTTCAAATGAGCCGCATTTACATTTAGAAGCTTAACATTTGGCAATTCTGCTTCAATCAGCCTGTCCAATGCGGATACAAGAACACTTTCCTGCAATTCAATACCTAGATAATTAATACTTGGATTTTTTCTTGCCATCTCCGTGATAAATCGGCCTTTTCCTGTGCCAATTTCAATATGAAGCGGTTGGTCCTTTTCAAACGCTTCAGCCCATTTTCCTTTATAATCCTTCGGTGATAAGATTACGTATTGAGGATATTGCTTTATTTTATCCTTTGCCCAAGGTTTATTTCGTAATCGCATTGTTACACCTCTATAAAATAATATCGTACAAACCATAACATGCAACCTGATAGAAGAGCAACCTTTTTATTTTTATTCCAGGTAAACAGTTTTCAATGTATAAATGTAAAAAGGAATTCACAATATACTAAGTGAATTCCTTCATAAACCGAAAGGGTGATTTGAAATGCCGATAACTCATCAAGATCAACTAAATTTATTAACAGATATTTTAAGCAATCATCAGGTGGATTGCTGCGGATCAGTTTCCGAATGTGAACAATTGGAACGGTTAGTAAAATCATTAATGGTTAACACCAACATCAATGAAAATGTAAAAAATATTTTACAAGAGATCTATCAATACAGCCAGCATGGAATTCAATCTTCTGATTTAGACCGGCACATTAAATCAAACCAGGAGCGGTTATCCGAATGGATTAACAATATGAACCATTTTTCTTAATAACAACTTTATAAAATAACGTCCAAATATTGAATCCATTTTTCCATTTCGTCATAGCGTTTTTTGCTTTTATACCATTGGATCGAAGTTAGTGTTTGAGCATGAACATACCACTTCATTCTCAGTTTTAAATCTTCTGTCAGTTCCGTTCCGTATCGATTTAACCAACTCTCCCATTCATTCTCAGGGATATACCAGTATAAAAGCAAGCCAAGATCAATTGCCGGATCAGCAATCATTGCACTATCCCAATCAATTAAATACAATTGGTTGTCGTCAGAGAGAAGCCAATTGTTATGGTTTACATCACAGTGGCAAACCACTTTTTCTTCACAATGAACGTTGGCAACTTCTTTTCTTAAAAAATCTCTCGCTTTTTTTACAGCTGAAAGCTTAAGTAAATCAGAATCCAATTCTTTTTCAATCATGTGAAGTAGGGTTTCCGGTTGAAGCGGCGATTTTCCAAGCTTCGTTAACATACCGAGCAAAGGCTTAGATTGATGAATTTTCTTAAGCAGCTTTGCTACCCGGGTATCGTTCATCTCCGGAGGCTTTAACTCCCGCCCGTATAACCATTGCTGGGCAGTGATCACATCTCCGTTTTCCATTCTCTTCGTCCAAACAAGTTTTGGGACAATCCCTTCCGCAGATAAAACTGCTAGGAATGGAGAAGAATTACGCTTTAAAAACAACTTTTGTTCTTCATGCTTGGCAATAAATGCTTCCCCTGTGTTCCCGCCGGCAGGAACAATCTCCCAATCTTGTCCAAATAAATGTTCCAAAATTGTTCACCTTCAATTTATTCGACAACAGCAGAAATTGGCATCTTCGCCAAATACAGCCGAATTATCTTTGAATATATTGGTCCTCAAAAAGATAAAAAAGACAGCTACTGAAAACAATTTTAACAATAGCTATCTTAATAAATATTATCTCCATTTGACTGATATCGTCAAGTAATTCAGACGTAAAATATAACGAACAACGCTTTTGATTATTTTACCAGTACATATGAACTTACAGGATTTACCTCGATTTGCTTTTGGCTAATTGATCGAAAGGGCTTAGCTTTTGCATTTTTGTGATCTGCTAAAATTTCCCATTTCCCACCCAAAGGCAAATCAATTTTTTGAACCGTTCGTAAAGGATTTAAAACTACTAAGATTGTTTTCCAATGTCCAAATTCCTGTACATCTTCATAAAAGCAGCCTATCAAGGGCTTTGGATAGGGTAGAAAACGTATATGCTTCCTTATTAAATCCGCGCGGTGAAAACGAAAAGCCTTATGCGATTTTCTAATTGAAATGATCCCTTTTATATATTCGACATTGTCAGCAAATTGTATTTTACGGTCCCAATCAAGCCAGTTGATTTCATCAGGAGACCGGTAACTGTTTCCAACTCCTTTTTTCGTTCGGAAAAATTCCTGTCCGCTGTGAAGAAATGGTATCCCTTGTGATAACAAAACCATCACCGTTGCCAATCTGTGATGTTTTTGCTTTATTTCTTCATCTGTTCCTTCTTCACAAAGGTTGATTTTATCCCACATCGTATGATTATCATGACATTCCACATAATTCACTGACTGAATCGGCTCGGTAAAAATGCCTTTATCCATTTTTTCAAAGCCGATACTTCCAACAAGCAATTGTTTGGCAGACTCATAATAATACTCATTGCCGAGCGCATAGCCGCGGTCGTACAAGTTAAAGGTGCTTCCCTTGATTGAATCCCTAAACCAGTCATTAAATTGCCCGATTTCCGGCAAGTATTTTTGATTGCGAATATTTGCTTTTTTTTCAGGAGGTATGGGAGTGTTTAAATTCCATCCCTCACCAATTATGATAACTGACTCATCAATTTCGGAAACTGCTTTTCTTATCTCATTTATTGTCTCAATATCAAAAATTCCCATTAAATCAAATCGAAACCCATCGACATGATACTCTTTCAACCAAAAAAGGACAGAATCAATGATAAATTTCCGCACCATCTTTCGCTCAGTTGCAATATCATTTCCAACTCCCGTGCCGTTTGATGGCATTCCAAACTCATCATGCCGAAAATAATAGCCAGGGACAATTTTTTCAAATGAAGATTGTTCACGAATGTACACATGATTATAAACAACATCCATAATGACTCTTATTCCCTGCTTTTGAATAGAATAGATCATTTCCTTTAATTCGATGATTCGTTTATAAGGATCATGTGGATTCGTCGAATAGCTTCCTTCGGGAACGTTAAAATGCAAGGGATTATATCCCCAGTTATATTTGTTGGCCGGTTTCAATTCATCTACTCCTTCAAAATCATGGAAAGGAAGGAATTCGATATGAGTAATACCGAGATCTTTCACATAGGAAAGGCACGTTGGCAATCCGTCCTTTCCGGTTGTACCCGTTTCTCCGGCTCCGGAATACAATCCCTTATTTTTAACTCCGCTGTTAGGATGAATGGTAAAATCACGAATATGTGTTTCATAAATGACCGTATCAACCGCATGTTGAAACGGCGGCAAAGAAGGTTTTTCACGGCGGGTCTTTGCCAAGTTAACAATGACTCCCTTTTTTCCGTTAACCGTTACGGCAACTGCATAAGGATCAACAGCTTCTTTCCATTCAAGATTTACGCAAACAAGGTATGAATAATGATAACATTCCAAATCCCGATGAACTTCAGTAAACCAAACACCAAATTCCCCTCTTTCCATCGGAAGCGGTTCCAATTCTTTTCCTCCCGGCTCATGGAGCTTCAATTTCACCTTTACTGCTGTCGGTGCCCAAAGTTTAAAAATGGTTTTTTCTTTTGAATAAGTAATTCCAAGATCGTTTCCATCATAATAAAAACGCTCATCAAAAGCCTGAGTTCGAATCACCGCACCAATTTGAAGGTCTGTTTTTCCTTCATGTTCATCTGTAATCCAATATTGCTTTCCAAATTCCGGTTCAATTTCAGAATGGCAAATATATTTTATCGAATCATCCAGCTTAACTGTTTCGATGATTGTAAGCTCACTGTTTATTTCCTCATTCGTTAAATGAAAATAGGAAGAAGAGCCGCCGTGATAGGAATTAGGGAGTAAAATCGTTATGACTTGTAAGTCGTCAAGATAAGCAAGAAATTGCCTGTCAATCGCAATCACAAATGAATCATCTCCTTTGCATCCTCTACTTCCGAGATTTTATATTATTTCGTTAAGATTAGGAGAACATTCTGATGAACCACAACTTGTATAGGGGCAGAACGAACGAATTCTTCCATCAGCATGGACAAGTAAGATAAAACATATCTTTTCCATAAACCGACCATTGCTGCCACCTATTCAATATTTTTCTCTGCATCAAGTATCTCCCATTCCATTCTCCGCATGCTTGTAGTCTGACAATACTCAAGTAGGATTTGGGCTGCTTTTAATTGCTTATGTTTCAAAGGTGAACGCATTCTTCTCAAAGGTGTAAACCATTCATCAAGATTCCTTTTTTCCACAAGTCGTACATCATAAGGTGCTTCTTTGTAATCAATATATCCATTTCTTGAAAGAATTGCTTTACGAACAGGAATATCGATTTCATACAAACGGAAAAGCTTTTGAATGATTTTTTCCGTCCGGTTCAAAGCAAGTAGAGGATTTAAGATTTTTTTTTCTGTATTTTTATAACGCTTTGACCAAAAACGATTTTTTGACCCAATAAATACAGCATGATTTTCTTCTTCCAAAAACGATATACACCACACGTCTGTAGGGGTTAACATAATAATTTCCAGTTCAACTGGCGCCTCTTTTAATAGAAAGACCGGATTGTATAGAATGAGAAATGTATCCGGAAAACGCTGTAGGAAGAATTTAAGTTTTTCATCAAAATAATATTTGTGATCAACTGCTGATTTTTCAGTAAGGGTTGAACTCGCCCATTTCATCTGAAAACGGAAAAGCTGATCAAGGAATTGCTGCTTTAATTCATCAATGGAATTTGGGCGAAACGGAAGCAAAGCTGTAAATTGAAGCCCAAATTCTTCCTTTTGTTCTTGTTCCTCATCTCGGACAATCTTTTCTTCATCCTTGTTTTCTTTTGGTCTTAAACGAAAAATACACTTTATTTTATCTATGATCGGCTGTTTCTCATCTTCCAACAATAAGGATAATTCCTTTTGATTGTTTTGGTTAATGATATCCTTATTGATATCCCAATTCTCCCAAATGTCTTTTATTCGCTCCCACTGCTGTCTTTTCAAACGAACAAAACGGGAAGGATATACAAAGATATCTTGTTCATATCTAGAAACGTAATCTTGAAGTTTGATTAACTGTCCCATCAACATTGCCTTCCTTTAATTTCTTTTATATTTGAAGACTTTATACAAATAAACTATTCAGTTAGAAGCGGAAATGTTGCAACTGCTTCATATTTTGGCGTTTTCTCGAAGTGCGTCTGATATAAGACCACATCTTTCGCCTCAAATGTAATCGGCTCTTTTTCAATGCTATTATTTTCTGTTAAAAAGACTGGTGAAAAAGAAGAAGAACCCGTCCATTTTCTAGCTAATGTAATATGGGGAGAAAATGGCCTCGTTTCAAGTTGAAATCCTGCTTTTTCACATGCTGAAAATACAAGGTTTCTCAATTGATGGAGGCGCTCTTCTTTATGAAGCCCCGCCCAAAAAATTCTCGGAGAATCCTTTCTGCCAAAAGTTCCAAAGTGCTGAATCGTCAAGGAAAAAACACTTGTCCCATTAATATTCTTTTGAACAAGCTCTTTTGTTCTATTTAATTGGCTGCAAGAAGCATTGCCTAAAAATGCAAGTGTAATATGATAATCTTCAGGGTGAACCCACCTCGCAAACTTCAGCTCGCTCTTTAATTGTTCTGCTTTTTCGTGCAACAATTGTTTTGCTTCTTTTGGCAAACGAACTGCTAAAAAATAGTGTGGATTTTTCTCCATTCGTTGAATTCGCCCTTTCAAAAAACGTTTTTTACCTATTTTAGCAAATCTTTTTACAAATTGGCAGAATCGAGAGGCAAGAGAGATATCGACCATTCTCAGATATTTCAAACAACTTTTAGAATAAATTCTTCATTGATAAAGTTGCTGCGTTTTAATAAGATGAAGTTAATTCATTGAACAGAATAGGAATGATAAAAAATGAGAGTCGTTGAAAATATTGCAGATTTAATCGGAAATACTCCGCTCATAAAACTGAACCGAGTTGGCCCGAAGGATGGAGCGACTATCTATTTAAAACTTGAATTTTTCAATCCTAGTAAAAGCGTTAAGGACCGCGCAGCTTATCATATGATTGTCACAGCTGAAAAAGAAGGCAAATTGAAACCTGGCTCTGTAATCATTGAACCAACAAGCGGAAATACCGGTATTGGTCTTGCCATGAATGCAGCCGCAAGAGGGTACCGTGCGATTATCGTAATGCCGGATACGATGACACAAGAAAGGATAAACATTTTGAAAGCATATGGCGCAGAAGTTGTACTGACACCTGGGGATGAAAAAATGCCGGGAGCCATAAAAAAGGCAAAAGAGCTTGCTTCTGAAATTCCCGACAGTTACATACCAATGCAGTTTGAAAACAAGGCGAATCCGGAAGCTCACCGCAAATCAACAGCTCTTGAAATCATAGAAGCCATGAAACAAATCGGGAAGCCGTTAAAAGCTTTTGTGGCGGCTGCCGGAACAGGCGGAACCATTACAGGAACAGGGGAAGTCCTTCGCGATCATTACCCGGATCTAACTGTTCATGTAGTAGAACCTGCAGGCTCCCCGGTGCTTTCAGGCGGAAAACCCGGCAAACATAAGCTCGTCGGAACAAGCCCTGGATTTATACCTGACATTCTCAATCAAGATGTGTATGATAAAATTCATTTAATTAAAGATGAAGAGGCATATGAAATAACACGGCGCCTTGCGAAAGAAGAAGGAATTCTTGTTGGCCCTTCATCAGGTGCAGCATGTTTCGCAGCGATTGAGACAGCTAAACAGCTTTCACCGGAAGATGTCGTTGTGTGCATTGTTAGTGATACAGGTGAACGATATCTATCGAGTGACTTATTCGAATTCAATTAAAAAAAACAGGGCTGCCTCATAAGCAAAGGGTCAGCCCCCTCCAATACTTAGACAAACAATAATAAAACCTTTCTATGTATTGTTATTGTTAGAGATAATCAGCTGCATCCAGCGTAAAGTTTAGTCAGAAGCTAATTCGTAAATCGCCTGTGCATAAATAGCGGTTGCCTTTAACAAATCATCAATTATGATGTACTCATCTTTTTGATGGGCAACATCCGGCCTTCCAGGAAACAGTGGACCAAAGGCGACCCCAGACTTTAAGGAACGCGCGTACGTTCCACCGCCAATTGAAAGCAGTTCTGCCTTCTCACCTGTTTGTTCTTCATATACCTTCTTTAATTTTTGTACAAGCAAATCTTTTTCATCAACATGATGCGGCTTTGAATCAGAGAAATTTTCAATTTTAAAGCCCTCTTTTTTAAGCAATAGCTCTAGTTGATCCTTCTTTTCATCCATATCATCAGTTACCGGATAACGCAAATTGATTCCAAGCTGCCCTCCATGTTCCTGGGTATAGCTGAGTTTTCCAACGTTAATGGTTAAATCTCCTGTAATATCATCAGAATATGCAATCCCGAGTTCCTGTCCGCGCGATTCTTTCGAGAGGTACCTTGTTACGAAAGAAAAAAAGTGCTGCGCTTTCGGATCAGTTTTCAATTGGGACAAAAATTCTGCCAGAAGCAATCCTGCATTAACTCCTTTTTCCGGTTCCATACCATGGGCTGATACACCTTCCAATTCAATGATTAATTCACCTTTATCCACATGGCACTTTCCTTCGAGTTTACGCTGTTTTCGAAATTCATCAAACCGCTGGATAACTTCTGTTTGCTGGTCACGAACAAAGAGTCCGGCTTTCGCGAAATCAGGAACCATATTGTACCTTCTTCCGGAAGTAAATCGAGTTACTTCAATTTTCGCAACATCACCATGATTTGCATCGTCCTCAAAAGATTGGACAATATCAAAATCAGAGATCCCTTTTTCCGCATATATGATCGGGAAATCTGCATCAGGGGCAAAACCCATGGACGGCATTTCTTCATATTTAAAATATGTATCAACACAGCGCCAATCGCTCTCTTCATCTGTACCGATAATCATCCGAACCCGCTTTTTTAAAGGAAGATCGAGTTCTTTTACAATTTTCATAGCATAGTAAGCGGCCATAGTCGGACCTTTATCATCAATCGCACCCCGTGCAAATATTTTCCCGTCCCGGATTTCAGCTCCGTATGGGTCGCTCGTCCATCCGTCCCCTCCAGGCACAACATCGACATGACAAAGAATGCCCACTAATTCTTCCCCTTCACCGAATTCCAAGTGCCCAGCGACATTTTCAACGTTTTTTGCCTTGAATCCGTCTTTTTCTCCGAGTTCGAGCATATAGGATAACGCTTCCTTTACCCCCGGGCCGAGCGGAGCATCGGAAGTGGCATTTTCTTCATCTAAAACACTCTTAATTCTTAAAAGATTTTGTGTATCTTGAATCAGTTCTTCTTTCCTTTTAGCAACCTCTTTTATCCAATCGATTGCTTCCACTCTTTTTTCCTCCTAACTTCGTTCCATATATTGCAATGATAATTATTCAATTAGTTATTATAAATCCATTCTCCCTTAAATGCTTTAAATATATGATTAAAAGATATTTTTCCCTGCAAGGGCACAAATATCCATTCAAACTTATAAATTTCTTGTGAGAAGGTAGCCTATTAAGATGAAAAAGCCTGTCATTGCAATAGCAATCACAAACATACAAAGAGCCACTTTTCTCCCCGCTATAAAAAACTCTTCCATGTCTCTGTATTTTTTTGTTAATGGATGGGACACAATGATTTTTTCCCAAACGACGGAAAGCCATATATGCATCATGAACATAAATCCAATCAACACCAATCCCTTTATCCATAACGGAGGAATAACAAGGATCCCTGCTGCTGTAACAGATATCATTTGAAAATAAGTAGCCGAATAACGATTGTTTCTCAGAAAAACTTTTATAAATAGCTCAATGAATGCTTTTTCAGCTGTACGATTTTGAAAAATTCTAGCTGATTTTCGAAATAGAAAAGGTTTGCTTCGAACTGGCCGCGAAATTTTTTCAATATCCGGTGACAATTCGAATATTAGCTGAATATATTTCATTTTTTCATCCTCTTCTATTTCCAGTTCATGTTCAAACCTAGAAGTCCTATGTAAAGGCCGGTAATATAACATGAGAGAACCAATGAGAAAGGAACTAGCAGCAAATAGAATTGGAACAAATTGGCTTTCTAACCAAAACGAAATCAAAAACTGGGTGCACCAGTTGAGCAGAATAAAAATCAATAATCCAAAAAGATATCTCAGCCGCTTCCGTTCTGTGTATCGCAGTTTAAATTTTAATGCCATAATAAACCATTTTTAAATTACAAAAAAGATAAAATAAACAATAATTTGTGTCGCAGTAAAAGCAGAATACTCAACGAAATACGGCAGCAAAATGAAAATAACAATTCCGACGGCCACACCCTGAAAGATTAGAGAATAAACGTATCCCCATTTTTTCATTCTGAGAAATAGCTTCTGATGCTTTATTAAAAAGACCTTATCTGCCTCTTGAACAAACGTGCGGTAATTTCCTGCCCAGCATAAAAGATAACTGAGAAAAAAAGCAATATTTAATGGCATCTTTTCCATCCAGCCAGGCAGTTCCACCCACCACGAACGGTAAATAAATATGAAGATAACAAATGATGGAATGATCAGATAGAGAAGGATTGTCCAATCAGCAATAGAACGTATGACGCCATATTGGAACTTCCATTCTTTTATCAACCGGGAGAAAAATAGATGATGCCCTCTCATTTGTATGACCCTTCCGCAATCAAATGAAAGCAGTCAAATAGTGATCCGTGCGGAAGCCCGCACTGTTTGCGAATATCCGTGAGATTGCCTTGTGCTGTGAGCCGTCCATTATTCACTTGCAAAAACCGGTCACATATTTTCTCGGCAGTATCCAAGACGTGGGTGGACATTAAAATTCCTGCACCGCGCTCCCTTTCTCTTTCGAGGAATGTCAAAAATAATTTCATAGCGTGTGGATCCAGCCCGATAAACGGTTCGTCAATGATATAGATTGATGGGTTTGCAATAAGAGCAAGGATCAGCATTGCTTTTTGCTGCATTCCTTTTGAAAACGTTACAGGCAATTTATGTGCATGATCAGACAGTTTAAAAAGCTCTAATAGCTCTGTTGCCCGTGCTTTAAATTTATTATCATCCAATTTTTCAACTGCTGAAACAAAATCAAGATGCTCCCAAAGAGTAAGTTCGTCATAAAAAATCGGCCTTTCCGGAACATAAGAATACTTTATTCCTTCCCGGAATTCGACCTTTCCTTCCACATATTCCATTAGTCCGAGAATCGTTTTAATCGATGTGCTTTTTCCTGCTCCATTCGGGCCTATCAGTCCGACTAACTCTCCTGAATCAATTGAAAAGCTGATATCACAAATAACAGGTTTATTTTCATCATACCCAGCTTTTTTTATATCAACATGCAATAGACTCATTTTCACCCCTCCACTTATATACGGATAAAAGTGGAAAAGGTTTACTTTTTTTAATGGAAGGAGTCAGACCCTTATGAGTCAGCCTCTCTAAAATTCTTTTTTCATTTTAATAACTCCAAATTCGTGTGCCAGAACAAATAAGACTTCTTTTTCCGCATCTCTTTTGATCAGTTCTAAGATGCCTGAATATAGAACAACTACATTGCGCCGAAAAAAACGCGTTGCGAAAGCATTTAAAATTCCTTCAGACTCGACAATGTATATGTCTGGTATATTTGTCAGGCCCATATATATACAATTTTAACATTCTAGAAAACTGGAAAATTGCTACAGCATCAATCATCATAATAGCCAGGCTTCTCCCATACGTTATAGTACGTACTTAAAAAAGGGGGGATCAATGGATATTAATATTTTGTAAATTTGTACTTAGCGGTAGAAATTATCTGAAAATATGGGTAAAATGTAAACTAAGTTAGGGACATCTTAGATTTACCGGACATGGTAAAGAAAAGGGGTTGTCTGAGGAAAAGAAAACTACATAGCTTGAAGACAAGTTTCTTCATGGGAAAGTCGGTTGCAGGAATATGCCAAAGGTTTGAAAAAAGGATAGGGAGTGGTTTTTTGAAACCTTCAACTAACCGAATGTTAAACCGTATCAAATCCGTCTACTTGTATATTTTGAACAATGGAACTGTAACGACTCAAGATCTTGTGGAAGAATTTGGTATAACTCCTCGTACCATCCAAAGAGATTTGAATGTCCTGGCTTATAATGACTTAGTGATAAGTCCCAGCCGCGGCAAATGGACAACAACACAGAAGAAGATAAAAATGACATCGTAAATAATTGCATTATGATAGAAAATTGAAGGAACTGGCCAAAAAGAATTCTTCGTTTTACCATCATGGCCAGTTCCTATTTTGTTTACTATTAATATTTTTTCAATAGCAGCACTTTCCGATGAATTTGGCTCATAAACAAATTAAAGGCAGCCAAAAAAGTTCTTTATTGAGATTGATATTCCTTTAATTTCTGCAGTTCTTCATCTGTCAGCTCACGGTATTCTCCTAATTCAAGAGTCTCATCCAGCTTTAAAGGGCCCATAGATATTCTCTTTAAATAAATGACTCTTTTCCCAACGGCCTGAAACATTCTTTTGACTTGATGAAACTTTCCTTCCGTAATCGTTAATTCAATATCTGAAGTTAAACCAGACTTTAATATTTTTAATTCCCCGGGTTTCGTTTTATACCCGTCATCAAGAGTGACACCGTTTTTAAATGCTTCTATATCCCGTTCCGTTACCTCCCCGTCAATCACAGCAAAATATGTTTTAGGAACATGCTTTTTCGGCGATAACAGTCGATGTGCAAGCTGTCCATCATTCGTTATTAATAAAAGCCCTTCCGTATCCTTATCAAGCCTTCCGACCGGAAAAGGATCGAAGACAAGATCTTCTATTTCTAACAGGTCAATAACCGTTTCATCTTGATGATCTTCTGTTGCCGACACAACACCAGGCGGCTTATTCATCATTAAATAGATAAACTCTTTATATTCAACGGTCTCACCATTTAATGTCACGACATCATTTTCGGGGTCAACCTGTTGTTTGGCATCTTTTACAATTTGGCCGTTTACTCTAACAGCCCCGTCCTTTAATATTTTTTTTACTTCTTTTCTGCTGCCAAATCCTAAATTTGCTAACATTTTATCGATTCTCATTCTCCACCTCGCAGAAAATAAATCGCCCATTTAACTCTCACCTCTTCAGGCGGAGTTAACAAACTTATATTAACAAGGAAACAACTGATAATTCACCTTATGTGGGCATCTGTCCGTTGCCTTTCATTGTATAATCCATAGACTGATACCGTAGTTTTCTAAAAAAATTAATTAGGAGTGTGTGCTGAATGGATTATTATTATCGACAGCAAGGAACTGGTTTCCCCCAACCGGGATTTCAAGGATGGCAGGATATCAACCGTCGCCTAGACAGGTTAGACCGCAGGGTCGACAGGCTTAGCCAGCAAGTTGACCAAATAAACCGCCGACTTGACCGGATCGAACGCCGACTAGGAATCAGGGAAGAAGAATACTATCATTACTAGAATATAAGAAGAAGGTCTCGCCTAAAAGCGGGACCCTTCTTCTTTTTTAATTGGAAGACGAAGTTTTCTCTTTAAATTATCAATTCTGCTGCCAAACAATACATAAACGAGTTTTGTTCTGTGGCCTAAATAAAAGAATACTGCTGCCCCAATTGCTGCACAAATGATTACAATTAGAAGAGACTGAAATCTTGTTTCCGGAGACAAAATCAAAACCAAGAAAAGATAGACAAGTTTTGTTGAAATATACATAATGGCCGTAAAAATAACGATAAGCATGCTGCGTCTGGCCACAAGCCGAAACGGGTAACGAGCAAAATATCTAATAACAAACATGTTAATGATAATAGCCCCGGTATAGCCAAGTGCCGTTGCTAATACAGCTCCCTGCGTCTCCATTAATTTTATAAGCGGAATGTTTAAACTTAATTTTATCAATAAGCCAACAAGCAAACTTAATACTGTGAAGCGCTGCTCATTAATTCCTTGCAAAATCGCTGCAGTAACTTGATAAAGAGCAAATAAAAGCGCAACCGGAGCATACGATTTTAACACCTCTGTTCCAAGAACCGCATGTCCGTAAAAAAGAGTGTAGACCGGCTCTGCCAAGAGCGAAAGGCCGATAACGGCAGGCAACGTTAAAAAGAGAAGCACTTGAAGTGTTTGATCAAGCTGGCGGTTCAGGCTGCTCCAGTCTTCTTCCACAAACGCTTTCGTAATGCTTGGAACTAATGTTAAAGAAAAACCAGTAGCCAGAGAAACCGGGATAATCACCAGCTTGTGCGATTGGAAATTAAGAACAGAAAATGCCGACACTGCATGATTCTTATCTATTCCAAGTGACAGCATTGCCCTAGTGAATGTCAGCTGATCGATAAATTGGAACAAAGGATTGGCGATACCGACAAGAACAAACGGAGCAGCATACGTTAATATTTCTTTATACATTTCTCCTAAAGAAATAGACATCGTACCCTTATCCTGTTCAAGCAACTTGTCCAAATGAGGTTTTCGTTTAAACCAGTACCAAGCTAAAACAGCCAAACTTCCGATTGCTCCGATAAAAGCTGCAAATGTTGCCACACTGACAGCCGTTACTAAGCTTCCATTTAAAACATTTAAAACAATATAAGCTCCAACCAATAGGAAAACAATTCGAACAATCTGTTCAACAACCTGTGAGACAGCGGATGGGCCCATTGATTGATGTCCTTGGAAAAATCCGCGGATCAAACTCATAAATGGAACAACGATTAATGCAAAACTTACGGCTCTTATAACTATAGTAACATCTGCTACACTTATGTTATCTGCACCTGAAGAACTTCCTTTATCACTCAACATAATCTCTGAAAGAAAGGGTGCGGAAAAATAAAGTATTAAAAATGATACAATTCCGCTAGCCAACATGACAATGAGTCCGGATTTAAAAAGCTTTCTCCCTACACCATACTCTCCAAGAGCATTATATTTTGATATAAACTTGGAAACAGCAAGCGGAACACCTGCTGTAGCAATGCTTATAAAAATCGTATAGGGTACATAAGAAAATTGATAAAGTGCAGTCCCATGTTCTTTTACAATCGCATAAAACGGAATAACATAAAAAAGGCCAAGAACTTTCGAAATGATCGTTCCCAGTGTCAATATGAAGGTACCTCTTAACAGCTTTGATGACATATAATTCCCTTCCTAAAGTGAAAAATGATTCCGACATTTTATTTTATCATAAAGTCGAATGAAAGCTGAAATTTAACCTAATTTTCATATTTCCTTCACAACACCATACAAGTAGTTTACCTTTCTTTTTTCCCGTTTGCTACCCGAAACATTCAAAAGTTCCCTCCCAGCAAGCAAAAAAATTTTCATTTTCAGGCTGTTTGGAAATGATTTATAATATGAAAGTCTTTATAAGCGAACAGAGAAAAGTGGTGAAACAATGAGTTTTGATGTGATCGTCATCGGTGGAGGCCCCTCCGGTTTAATGGCTGCGATTGCAGCCGGTGAGCAGGGTGCCAAAGTGCTGTTGATTGATAAAGGAGAAAAGCTGGGCAGAAAGCTGACAATTTCCGGAGGCGGCCGCTGTAATGTGACAAACCGTCTCCCTGTTGAAGAAATTATTAAGCATATACCTGGAAACGGGCGCTTTTTATACAGTGCATTTTCAATTTTCAACAATGAAGATATTATTTCTTTTTTCGAATCACTCGGTGTAAAGCTGAAAGAAGAAGACCACGGCAGAATGTTCCCGGTTAGTAATAAAGCGCAATCGGTAGTTGATGCTTTATTGAGAAAACTGTACGAATTGAAAGTTAAAATAAGAACAAATTCTCCGGTAAAAGACATCCACTTTGACAACGGAAAAACAGCAATTGTGGAATTAAAAAACGAGGAAATGATAAAAGCGCGTTCGATTGTCATTGCAGTCGGCGGCAAATCGGTGCCTCAAACAGGTTCAACCGGTGACGGTTATGCCTGGGCCGAAAAAGCAGGACATACTATTACAAAACTATTCCCCACTGAAGTACCTGTCACATCATCAGAGCCTTTTATTCAGAAAAAAACGCTTCAAGGCCTTTCGTTGCGGGATATTTCATTAAGCGTTCTAAATCCAAAAGGAAAACCTCTAATCACCCATCGCATGGATATGATCTTTACACATTTTGGAATCAGTGGACCGGCAGTTCTCCGGTGCAGCCAATTCGTCGTAAAAGCGATGGACAAATGGAATCTGCAGGAAGTTACAATGAGCCTTGATGCCCTCCCTGATATGAAGGAAGAAGAGCTTTTTCAGGAGATTGTAAAGCTAATAAAAGCGGAGCCAAAAAAAACGATAAAAAACACACTTAAAGGGCTGCTGCCGGAAAGGTTTCTTCTGTTTTTATTAGAAGAAAACAGTATTGATCCGGGATTACAGTGTGCTGCTGTCTCCCGTGAAAAACTTCGAATCTTTGCACAAAGCTGCAAACAGTTTAAATTTAAAGTAAATGGGACTCTCCCTATTGAAAAAGCGTTCGTTACCGGCGGCGGAGTTTCCGTAAAAGAAATCGAACCGCAAACGATGGCTTCAAAAAAAATGCCCGGTCTTTATTTTTGTGGGGAAATCCTTGATATTCACGGATACACTGGCGGTTATAATATCACAGCTGCACTTGTTACCGGCAGACTTGCCGGTCTCAATGCTGCCATCCATGCTGTTAATGGGAACCGGCCTTAAAACTTGGCCGGTTTTTTCAATCGGTTTTTAAAACCTAATGAGAATTGAGTAAAACCTTTCAGTGTCTTTAATCCTGTCCAAGGTTTCCAATAGTGCAGGTGATTTCTTTCACCAAAATTTAAGTGATTTTTCCTAGGTTATCGATGATAACCTCATCAAGTCCGATAAATCACCATCGCAGAAAAACAGTAAATTTGTTCCTCTTCATCTTCTCTAATAACGGCAACATTGTATTTAATGTCTACAATTCTATGCTCATCCAATTGTTCCAGAAAGTAGTTCATTTCAACTTCCAAATCGGCTTCGTGTTCCTCATCAAACAGCTTAACTTGAATCAACAGACTCTCCCTTTCAAAACTAAATTATCTGTTATTTTATCCAATATTTAGAATTTTTATAATCAAATTAATGAATCCATCGGATTATTATTTTAAAATTCTAAAAATCAGAATTTACAATTTTTTCAGAAATTATTATAATAAAAGTTATATCAATTAATTCTTTAGAATAAAGGAATTTATTTTAAAAGGGGGAACTTTAATGGCTGTTAAGATAAGTGCTTTAAACCAATCTAAGCAAACTCAAAATGCTTCATCATTGAACTACTCTGAAATGGCTCAATCTACTTCCTTTAAACACCTTCTAAGAAAAAAACGAAATTTTATTCTACCATTTTCTTTATTCTTCCTGGCCTTTTATTTTACTCTTCCAATTTTAACCGCTTACTCTGACATCTTAAACACTCCGGCACTTGGCCCGATTAGTTGGGCTTGGGTATTTGCTTTTGCACAATTTATTATGACTTGGACCCTTTGCATAATTTACACAAAGAAGTCTACTGAATTTGACAAAATCGTTGAAGAAATTATTGAAGAAAATTAAAAATAAAAGGGGAAATTAGATTAATGAATGTACTAGCATTTTGGCTGTTCTTGATTATCGTCGGATTAACACTTGTTATTACGTATTATGCTGCTAAAAAAACGAAAACAACGAGTGATTTTTATACAGCTGACAGCAGGTTGACCGGGTGGCAAAACGGTCTTGCCATCGCCGGAGATTATATGTCAGCTGCCTCTTTCCTCGGAATTGCCGGGATGATTGCTCTTACAGGCTTCGATGGATTTTTTTACAGTATCGGTTTTCTAGTTGCCTACCTTGTTGTCCTGTATTTCGTTGCAGAACCGCTGCGTAATCTTGGCAAATATACGTTGGCTGATATGATCACAGCCCGTTTCGATAATAAAAAAGTTCGCGGAGTTGCTGCCTTGAATACAATGGCGATTTCCACCTTTTATATGATTGCCCAGCTAGTCGGAGCTGGTGGACTGATCAAGCTTTTGCTTGGAATTGATTATACTTATTCTGTTCTTATTGTTGGAATTTTGATGACTATTTACGTCGTGTTTGGCGGAATGACAGCTACAAGCTGGGTGCAAATTATTAAAGCCGTATTATTGATGATTGGTACTTTTATTATTTCCTTGATCGTTTTTTCCAAATTTGATTTTAATGTAATGAAAATGTTTACAGAAATGAAATCTGCAACTCCTTTGGGAGAATCGTTCCTTAACCCTGGCAATAAGTTTAAAAACCCCCTCGATATGATATCGCTCAACCTTGCGCTTGTTTTGGGAACTGCTGGACTGCCGCACATTCTGATCCGTTTCTTTACGGTAAAGGATGCGATTACTGCACGAAAGTCAGTTGTTTACGCTACCTGGATCATTGGAATTTTTTATGTGATGACGATTTTCCTAGGATTCGGAGCAGCAGCATTCGTAGGATTTGATAAAATTACCGCTGCCGATGCTGGTGGAAACATGGCAGCACCGCTATTAGCCAAAGCTATAGGAGGAGATTTCTTATTTGCCTTCATTTCCGCAGTAGCTTTTGCCACTATCCTAGCGGTTGTTGCAGGTCTTGTTCTTTCTGCTGCATCAGCATTTGCCCATGATTTTTACAGCAATATTATCCGCCGCGGCCAGGCAACGGAAAAAGAACAGGTTGTTGCGGCTCGCTGGGCATCAATCGGGGTGGCTGTCCTATCCATTTTACTAGCCCTTTTTGCTCAAAAATTGAATGTTGCCTTCCTTGTCGCATTGGCGTTTGCCGTTGCAGCCAGCGCGAACCTGCCCGTTATTTTGTTTACAATCTTTTGGAGAAGGTTTAACACAGCAGGAGCGGTTACAGGGATGATGTTCGGTTTAATCAGTTCACTCGTTTTTGTAGCAATCGGTCCAAACGTATGGTCCCCTGAGGTTGGGAAAGCGATTCTTGTGGGCAAGCCTCTTTTCAACCTGGCAAATCCAGGAATTATCTCGATTCCGGTCGGATTTATCGGAGCGATCATGGGTACCCTGCTTTCCTCGAAAAAAGAAGATGCGAAAAAATTTGATGAAATTTTGGTGAAAGCAAATACCGGCGTTCATATTCAGTAAAGACAAAGGATGGAGATTGGAAAAACCTCCATCCTTTTCCTTTTTTGTTGGAGTGGTGCTATTCAAAAAAGATATTTACCTTTATCCAGAACTATTGTTTACGTTCAGGATCCATCACTTCATCACTATTAAAAAAACGTGCCATAATATCTTTCTGCTGCCGCAACCCTATTCCATCAATATGCACCCGATCCATCATTGCATATTGGCTTGAAAACGATAAATAAGGATTTGGCCCTACTGAACAAAAGATACTAAACCCATAATCTCTTAATGCTTGAAATTTAGGATCTCCCGGCAAAACACTGCTACCAAATGGATAGATGTAGATATTTGTTTTCCCGATCAATGATTCAACTTCTTTTTTCCATCTCTCCGTATCAGAACGCAAGGTACTCAGGCTTATTTTTCTTGTATTCAAGTGGCCGTAACCATGAGATGCAAATTCCCAGCCATCTTTCTTTAGTTTATCAACCACTCTTTTCGCTTCCTCTTTTTCATGAGCATAATTTTTGTTCGTTAATTCATGGGTACGGTATCCCAGTATTCCCTCATAACCTGTTAATGCAATAATACCCTTTGCCCCGTTAAATGAAAAATCAGGATGCTCATTCACAAAAGAATTCAGTATCGGAACGATTTCATTGTCTCGAGAGATGATTTCAGCCCCAGTTTTATCGTTTGAATAGGTAGCAAGTTCCCCGTCTTCATCTATTATTAATTTATACGCATTACCGTTCTCTTTCATATATTGATAGTAATTTAGATCATCAACAGAAAGGATTAACGGTTTTTTGTTTTTGGGCAGTTTCAGTTCTTTCTTCGTTAACGTTACTTTTCCATTAATCTTCTGCTCTTGAAAGAGATCAGACATTTTAATTAGCACAAAATTTTTGCGGTACAATGAATCTATCATTTTTTTAAATTCTTTAACGGTCACAAAATAATCATCATAACCTTTTGACATCGCATCCCCATCAAAAGCTAATTTGGGATTAATAATAAGCGGATGAAAAAAGATATGCTCGATTGGTCCGTTGTAAACGACAAGCTCTTCCTTTGGATTTGCTTGCGGTGGAACCGGTACAGACTTAGGGTGTTCCTTATTATGCTCCGGCTTAGTCACATTGTCAGCATGATCCTCTACTTTGTTGTGGGTAGATACTTCATGATGGCTTGAACTGGAGCAGCTGGACAGAGGGATACATAACACTAAAATCAATATCATAAAGCTGTTCTTCATACCCATCACCTCACATTTTTAGAAAACATTTTTTGCTGCAAAAAGGAATTTGACAAGAGTCTATTACTTATTTAACTTTACTCCCGTTCAATAAGCTTTATTCCATTAAATGGACCTTTTATGGAAATAAGGATAAAATTGAACAAATAAAAAAGTCATCTAAAGTAAAAATACTCTAGATGACTTCTTAGGAAAGAACTTTTTTATTTTAAAACACATCCGCTTTTCAGTGTATTTACTTAAATTCCAGTTCTCCTGTCCATTCAATCATGCCGCCTACCATATTCCGGACCTTGAATCCTTGATCTTGTAAATAATAGCAAACAATTTCGCTGCGATGGGCGGCACGGCAAATAATGATGTACTCTTTCTCTTTATCAAAATAATCCAGGTTTTCCGGAATATCGCCCATTCGAATATGCTTTGCACCTGGAATTATCCCTTGAGCTACTTCATAATCTTCCCTTACATCAACCATTTCTAATTTTTCTCCGGCTTCGAGTTTCTTTTTCAATTCCTCCGGAGTAATGATTTCTATTCTTTCGATCATTATCACCCTTTCTTACTTATTCATAAACAAAAAATTGAGGTTTCACTGGGTGATCCTTCACCAGTGCCTCATCCGGAAATTTTCGCAGTTTTATATAATAGGCAAAATCTCCCGCACAGCCGCCAATTAAAAACGCTCCAAGCACTGATAAAAACATGACATTAAAAATAATTCCCAATAGGAATGGAATAGCCCCTGTAATAAAAAAAGGCAGCATAAGAGCAATCCTCATTTCCTTTACTTTGATCACATTTTTACTTTGAGCATATGCAACGCCTTTTTTCCAATCAATACCCCAGACAATCTTATTCCAAGGAACTTTTCCGGCATACCGAAAACCTATTATATGCATAATCTCATGTACAATAATACCAATTAAAAAACAAACAATAAAGAACAGCAAACTGCCAAGTGTAATTTGAAAGTCTGATTTGTTATGAAGAAGTCCATGCATTATAGCTACAATGATGATCAAACCAATGGTTAAGGCAAATGAAGCGATTGTTACGGCCAAAACGGAAAAGGTCACGACAGTCTCACGCATATTTTTAATTTCCACTTTATCCCCCTGTTCATCTGTTTCCTTAAAAGACTATACGAAAAAAATTTCTGATTTGTTCCAAAAAAAATCCCCCGTATTTGAAACCGGGGGATGAATATCTTAATTTGCGACAATATTTACCAGTTTTCCTGGTACAGCAATTACTTTGCGAATGGTTTTTCCATCAATTTGTTCTTTTATTTTATCATCGTTCATCGCTATTTGTTCTAATGATTCTTTCGTTGCATCAGCAGGTACTAAAAGTTTTGCCCTTACTTTTCCATTTACTTGGACAACGATTTCAATTTCATCATCCACAAGCTTTGCTTCATCATATGCAGGCCAAGCTTCATAAGCAATCGTACCGCTGTGGCCAAGCTTTTCCCAAAGCTCTTCAGCAATATGCGGACATATTGGAGAAAGCAATTTCACAAAACCTTCCATATAAGCTTTCGGAAGAACGTCAGCTTTGTAAGCTTCGTTAATAAATACCATTAATTGAGAAATCGCAGTATTAAAGCGCAAGCCTTCAAAGTCTTCCGTCACTTTTTTAACTGTTTGATGGTAAACTTTTTCAAGAGAATTAACATTTTGTGTTTCTTGAATTTTTGGATTGAGCGACCCGTCTTCTTCTACGAACAAGCGCCATACACGGTCAAGGAAACGGCGGGCACCATCCAATCCGTTCGTTGACCAGGCTTTAGAAGCGTCAAGCGGACCCATAAACATTTCATATAAACGGAGTGTATCAGCCCCGTGGCTTTCTACAATATCGTCCGGGTTGACAACATTCCCTCTTGATTTGCTCATTTTTTCATTATTTTCACCAAGAATCATACCTTGGTTATACAGCTTTTGGAATGGCTCTTTTGTTGGAACAACTCCAATATCATATAAAAATTTATGCCAGAAGCGTGCATATAGAAGATGAAGGACAGCGTGTTCTGCACCGCCGATGTAAATGTCAACCGGTAGCCATTCTTTGAGCTTTTCAGGATCTGCTAACGCATTTTCGTTCCTTGGGTCAATATAACGTAAATAGTACCAGCAGCTTCCTGCCCATTGCGGCATTGTATTTGTTTCACGACGGCCTTTCTTTCCTGTCACTGGGTCAACAACATTTACCCATTCTTCGATGTTAGCGAGAGGCGATTCACCGGTGCCTGACGGTTTAATTTCTGTTGTTTTTGGAAGAGTTAGCGGCAGCTCTTCTTCCGGAACAGCCGTCATGGTGCCGTCTTCCCAATGAATGATAGGAATTGGCTCACCCCAATATCGCTGGCGGCTGAACAGCCAATCACGAAGGCGGTATGTTACCTTCTTTGTACCGATTCCTTTTTCCTCAAGCCAGCTAATCATTTTATTGATTGCTTCTTCCTTATTTAGACCGTTAAGGAATCCTGAGTTTATATGCTCTCCGTCTCCGGTATATGCTTCCTTCTCAATATTTCCGCCTGCAACTACTTCTTTAATTGGAAGACCAAATTTTTTCGCAAATTCATAATCCCGCTCATCGTGGGCAGGCACTGCCATAATCGCACCTGTTCCATAGCTGGCGAGTACATAATCCGCAATCCAGATCGGCATTTTCTCGCCGTTAGCCGGATTGATTGCGTAAGCACCAGTAAATACTCCTGTTTTTTCCTTTGATAAATCAGTTCGCTCAAGATCGCTTTTGCTTTTGATTTGATCAATATACTTTTCAACTGCATCACGTTGTGAATCAGTTGTAATTTCTTTTACTAATGAGTGCTCAGGAGCAAGCACAGCGTAAGTTGCCCCAAATAGGGTATCAGGGCGTGTTGTAAATACAGTAAATGTGCCATCATGGCCTTCTAGATGAAAAGTAATTTCTGCACCTTCAGAACGGCCGATCCAGTTGCGCTGCATTTCTTTAATGCTTTCCGGCCAATCTAATTCTTCTAAATCTTCTAGCAAGCGGTCAGCATAAGCAGTAATTTTCAGCATCCACTGTTTCATCGGACGGCGTTCAACCGGATGGCCGCCGCGCTCACTTTTCCCATCAATAACTTCCTCATTTGCCAAAACAGTTCCAAGAGCAGGGCACCAGTTAACAGGAACTTCATCAATATAAGCAAGCCCTTTTTCATAAAGTTTTAGAAAAATCCATTGTGTCCATTTATAATAGTCCGGATCAGTTGTATTTATTTCACGATCCCAATCATATGAAAATCCAAGCGATTTAATTTGGCGACGGAAATTTTCAATATTGTGTTTCGTGAATTCTGCCGGATCATTTCCCGTATCAAGGGCATACTGTTCAGCAGGCAATCCGAATGCATCCCATCCCATCGGGTGAAGGACATTGTATCCCTGCATCCGCTTCATGCGCGACAAAATATCTGTAGCGGTATATCCTTCTGGATGGCCTACATGAAGCCCGGCACCTGAAGGATATGGAAACATATCGAGGGCATAAAATTTCCTTTTTCCTTTATCTTCGCTTGTTTTAAATGTTTTATTTTCTTCCCAATATTTCTGCCATTTCTTTTCAATTTCCTGATGATTAAAGCTCATTGTCATTCCTCCTGTTTACAGAATTATAATATCACTTCATTACGGTGAAATCTTTAAAATTTGCTTTGTTAAGTAAGAGCACAACATTGTTTACCAACAATTTACAAGACCTATAAATATAAAAAACCTCTCATCCCAATAAGGGACGAGAGGATTATGTATAATTCTCCCGCGGTACCACCCACATTAGTGTGCATTACACACACTCACTTCATTATCCTTAACGCGGAAAACGGCAAGCATTACTTGATATTTCACACTTGCAACTCAAAGGCGAGTTCATGATGTGCCCGGAAGGCTTGCACCAACCGCCAACTCTCTTAAACGGGCGAGTCCACCATTACTACTCCTTTTCATAGTCTTTTCTATATCAACTATAGTGCTATTGTAATAAAATTCCCTTCAGGATGCAAGTTTGCCTGCCCTGAAGGGAATTTCAATAGTTATTATATTATTAATGTGTAGAAAAAGTATCAGGGACTCTTCAAAGACATTTATAGTGCTTGAAATTTAAGAAGCATGCACCGTAAGCCTTTTAGCTTCTTTCAATTTCCGGTCATAGATCATTGTTGTAATAATCGCTAAAATCAATAGGCCGATCATTACAGTAAAAAGCATAGACATGCCCAATGAATCCACTAAAATTCCGCCAAGCAGAGGCCCCAACATTCTTCCCCCCGTTGCCGTACTGTTCACGACTCCTTGGTAAAAGCCTTCCTTCCCTTTTGGCGCAAGCTGATCAGCTATCGTTGGAACTGCCGGCCAGACAAGCATTTCCCCGATTGTTAAAATGATCATCGCTGCCGAAAACATAATAAATTGCTCAGCACTTGAGGCGACCAAAAATGAAAGAATGAAAATCACCATTCCAACAATCATTTGTGACTTTAATGATGTAATAAAACGTTTCACAACTTGACTGATCACTGGCTGCCCGATGACAATCAAGGCTCCGTTAATTGTCCAAAGCAGACTGTACTGGTAAAGTGAAATATTTATTTCCTGAGTATAGGCAGCAATTGTTGACATCCATTGCACATATCCTACCCAGCAAAGCAAATACCCTGCACAAAGAGTGAGTAGGGCATACCATTTTGTTTTACTTTGAATTTGGCTGTTTTCCTGCAATATCGACGTTTGCTTCCCTGAAAGAGTCTTAATTCCACGGTAGCCAAATAAGGCGATGATCAGGAAAATAACAAACATCATGGCATTCGCGAAGAAGATTAGTTGAAATGAATAGGAAGCGACCATCCCACCAAGTGCGGAACCTATGGCTACCCCAATATTTTGGGCAACGTATATCGCATTAAAAGCCTTTCTGCCCCCTTCTTTCCAAACAGCCCCAGCCATCGCATACATGGAAGGGAAAACAATTCCTGAACCAATTCCAACTGTTGTTAAAAATACGGCATAAGGGATCCAACTATGCCAGATCGTTAACCCTATCAGGGATAAAACGTTGATCGAAACTCCTATAATAATCGATTTGTAGCCGCCAATCTTATCAAAAAGATTGCCTCCAAACAGATTTCCTGCCACACTTGCTGCAGAATTCAACATCAAGACTATTCCGGCTACTGACAAAGATTTACCTAAATGATCATGGATATAGATAGTGTTTAAAGGCCATAAAAAAGAAGAGCCTGTAACATTCACTGCCATTCCAATCACCAGAAGCCATAAGGCACGAGGCATGAAGAACGCTCCTTTGCTATTGTGTTTATATTTCGTGTTCCAAAATAATTTTATTTCTTTTTAAAAAACAGTTCAATTAATATTTTTTACCCGGGGAATGAAGTAAATACTTTTTACGAGTAAAGCCCGCCATAAAGGCGGGCTGTTTTATGAAGACTGTTCCGGTTCAGGATGAAATTTTGATTTGACGGGTTGACCTCCGCTTTTTTCATAATTTTGCTTCGATTGTTTTATCGGATCAAAGTCTTTTCCAAGTTCTAGGTCTTGATTGTTCAAGCCATTTCTCGTTTTCTGTTCGGGATTATTTTGTTTCGTACGTTTTTTCATGAAGCGGATGCTCCTCTCTTAGAAGAATCATATCGTTTTGCAGCTGTTGAAGCTGCAGCCTTTTTCGGTGAAGCTGTTCACGCTGCTGGGAATTTGCACTATGTGCAAGGTGTGTCAAATCGTTATAAGTTGTTTCCAATTGCTGCAATGCAGCTGTATAACCATCTTTGTCAAAATGCTGTTGTTTCTGGCCATCTTCGTAATGTTTTTGAGCTAATCGGATTGTATCCTCGCATTGCTGAAGAAATCCTTCAACGGATTCACGTGTAGCCATGATCGGTCCTCCTATAAATTATGCCATTATTGAAGCACTCGCTTCATCTCTTATTTTGTTCAGCTCCCCTTTTATTAAAACTGAACAACTTCGAGAATTACTGCCAATTCACTTGCAAGAATTTCATTTGGATAATTAATTTCTTCATGTTAAAATTTTTTTTATGTTAACTAAAGATAGCGAGAGGTGTCTGATTTGAGTCAGAATAACCCATTTCCATATGCGAATGACGATAAACGTTACCATACATGGAATTACCATTTACGCCAAGTTTTTGGCCATAAAGTTTTTAAAGTGGCTTTAGACGGAGGATTTGATTGCCCTAATCGCGACGGGACTGTAGCTTACGGAGGCTGCACATTCTGCAGTGCTGCCGGATCCGGTGATTTTGCGGGAAACCGTGCAGATGAACTGGAAACCCAGTTCTTGAAAATTAAGGAAAAAATGCATCGAAAATGGAAAGACGGCAAATATTTGGCTTACTTCCAGGCATTCACAAATACCCATGCACCTGTGGAAATTTTAAGGGAAAAATATGAAACCGTATTAAAGCAAGAAGGAGTCGTCGGACTTTCGATTGCAACAAGACCTGACTGCCTTCCGGATGATGTTGTCGACTACTTGGCTGAGCTTAACGAGCGGACATATTTATGGGTAGAGCTCGGTCTTCAAACAGTTCATGAGCGCACTGCTATTTTGATTAACCGGGCCCACGATTATCAATGTTATGTCGAGGGAGTCAATAAACTTCGAAAACACGGAATCCGTGTTTGCTCGCATATCATTAACGGTTTACCGCTTGAAACTCCGGAAATGATGATAGAAACAGCGCGCGAAGTAGCAAAGCTGGATGTTCAGGGAATCAAAATTCATTTGCTTCATCTGTTAAAAGGCACTCCGATGGTAAAACAATATGAAAAAGGGATGCTTGAATTTCTCTCTTTTGAAGACTATGTTAACTTAGTATGTGACCAGTTGGAGATTTTACCGCCTGAAATGATTATTCATCGAATTACGGGAGACGGACCGATTGATTTAATGATCGGACCAATGTGGAGCGTTAATAAATGGGAAGTTTTAAATGCAATTGATGATGAGCTGAAACGCCGGAACAGCTGGCAGGGCAAATATTACAAAAAAAGTTTGGTGGAGGCTTAAAGCATGAAACTAGAAAGAATTTTGCCCTTCGCAAGAACTTTGCTGCAAAAAGCAGTGAGCCCCGGAGATGTAGCAGTGGATGCCACATTAGGAAATGGATATGATACATTGTTTTTGGCAAATCTTGTTGGTCCTAACGGAAGAGTTTACGGTTTTGATATCCAAGAAGAAGCATTAGCCGCCAGTAAACATCGATTAGCAGAACACAATCTTCTTGACCGGGTCACTTTTTTTCATAAAGGACATGAACATATCTTGGAATCTATTCCTCCGGTTCATCACGGAAAAATAAGCGGTGCAGTCTTTAATCTCGGTTACCTGCCGGGCGGCGATAAATCGATTGTGACGAAACCGAAGACTACAATTTCTGCAATCGAACAATTACTGGAAATAATGGCTCCGGAAGGGATCATCGTTGTGGTGATTTATCACGGTCACCGGGAAGGAGCGGTGGAACGGGATTACTTGCTGCGCTATGTTGAACAGCTTGATCAAAACGAAGTGCATGTGCTGCAATACCGGTTTATGAATCAAAAAAACAACCCTCCTTTTATTATTGCCATTGAAAAAAGATAACGAACAGGCTGTCTCATAAGGGTCAGACCCTTATGAGACAGCCTCGTTTTTTTTTGGTTAAATTATTTCATAAGACCAAGAGGCATCCACTTTTGCATTGCGCGGTATGCCCTCCCATTTAAGTAAAAGAACAAGCTGATCGATCCGCCTTTTTTAATAAGCTCTCTTGCAAGCTTTCTGATATTTTTTTGCTTTCGAACTTTTTCGTCGGATAAGTATACTCCAAGGAGGCCGCGGTTTATTAACTTATGAAAACGTTTGTTAGGAAGTTTTTCCGTATGCCGGTCAGCTTCTTCGATAAAATGCTTCAGCCTGTTGAACAACTTTTCCTGGTTATCATAATAAAAACAAAAATTAAGATCTCCTCCGGCAAGGTCTTCTTCTTGGTCAATAAAATAATCCAAAAGGATATGCAAGCCTTGTATGTATGGAAAATATCCATTCTTAATATTTTCTGCATCCTCGAGCCGAAAGTCGTCTCTCATTGCATAGGATACTAAACAAAAAATTCCCAAAGTAGAACCTGAGCAAGCTGAAAATTCGTACCACTCCATTTGTGGAATTTTTTCTTTATTGTTATCAAACCAGTTTCTAAGCCTTGTAATACGTTCCTCTTCAACCACATGCTTATGAATTTGAAGGTCACAATAATACCGGCATAATTCAAGCAAATGATGGCTAATGATGTGATAGTGATTTACCTTCATTAAGACTGATCGGCATGTTTCCGCCAGATCGGCTAAATAATTTCCGTCGTCCTGCTCTTTCCGAAAACGATAATAGTTTTTTGGTACTGCATTCAAGCTTAATGCATCAGTCATTGAGTCATGCAATGCGGCAAAATCACATGGATCAAGGGATGTACTTCGATCGCACAAATTATCTAAATAATCACTGATTGTTTGATATGCAACAATAAACCGAATTGCTTCCTTATAGCGTTCATTGGCTGCGAGGGCAAGAATAGCCCCGCCCTCACAATGGAATGATTTATGTTCAATACTTGAGAGGGCTTGTTTTCTCAGTTCAGGATCTGGGATTTCTTCGGCCCGTTTTTTCCAATATTCCAATTCACGATGAACTTCCGGAAGAATCTTTCTGTACACTTTTGCCATTAAACTGATCGGTTCGCTTGGGATGAACACTTTCACACCACCCTTAGACCAGATAACCAAGAGATTTTAACTGGCTGTTCACAAAATCCTTTGCATATTCAAAAACATCATCACGTTCAGGCTCATTGAAAATTTCATGGTAGCAATTTGGCCACTCCTTGAAGTGTTTTTCAGAAAGCGGTACTTGATTAAACCAGTCTCTTACATTCACCTTATTGACAATTTTATCATCTCCGCCCTGCATGACAAGCATCGGCAAATCTTGTGTTTCTTCCATTTTTTCGAATGCAATTTTAATAGCTGATAATAATTCACGGTACCATCTGACAGAAACTTTTGTAACATATAGTGAATCATTTAGATCTGCCTCACGGACATCCGGGTTCCGGGTCGCAATATCAACGGTAAGGCCGGATTCAATTCGAAACGACGGAAATACCAGATTCAATCCATGTGAAAGAATATTAAGCAGCTTTGATGGATATTTTACAAGGCCGAGGCACGGGGAAGATAATATCACGCCGGCAAGATTCATCCGTTCTTCTTGCAGCAGTCTAATTGAAATTAACCCTCCCATGCTGTGCCCGAGCAAAAAAACCGGCAAATCATAACGATATGCAGCCTGCACCCAATCTTTTACTTCAAAAATATATTCATCAAAGGAATCAATATGGCCCCTCCTTGATCTTGATGTCATTCCTTGGCCGGGCAAATCACCCATAATTACATGAAATCCGGATGAGCGCCACATTTCAATGAGCCAGCCGTATCGGCGATGGTGTTCCATTGCTCCATGGACCATAACAATAACCGCTTTTGCATCCCCTTCAGCTTCCCATTTCCACATAAAATTCCTCCTGCCAAAATCTGTTGAAATATATATAAAAAAACTATATCACAATTATATTTAACAACACGCAAAAAAGCTTTGACAATCATATGCACTCATTCGGTACAATCAAGTTAACAAAATTGTTTGAAAGGAGTTGCTGCATATGATCTACCCTTACAATAATAAGTATCCTAAAATTGCAGACTCTGCCTTTATCGCAGATTATGTAACCATAACAGGCGATGTTGAAATTGGGGAAGAATCAAGCGTATGGTTTAATACCGTTATAAGAGGTGATGTTGCCCCTACGATTATCGGAAACAGAGTAAATATTCAGGACAATTCCGTTCTCCATCAAAGCCCGAACAATCCGCTTATCATCGAAGACGAAGTAACTATAGGACACCAGGTGATTCTGCACAGCTGCATTATCCGAAAAAAAGCGCTGATTGGCATGGGCTCCGTAATATTGGATCAAGCTGAAATTGGAGAAGGGGCATTTATTGGTGCGGGAAGCCTTGTTCCCCAAGGAAAAAAAATCCCTCCAAACACACTTGCGTTCGGAAGACCGGCAAAAGTCATCCGAGAATTAACTGCTGAAGACATCGAAGATATGAAAAGAATCTCCAGAGAATATGCAGAAAAAGCCCAGTATTATAAATCGCTGCAAAAAGATAAAAACCCGAACTAAAAACAACGATATTTTTATAGCTTTCTCCATGTTACAGCAGACTTATTCCAGCTGAAGCATCTTTCTTACTTAACTTATCCTAAAATGGGGCCGATATAAAGAGCAGATATGTTGATTAGGGTGAGATTTCATGAATGGCTTATATATTTTTATCGGGCTCCTTTTTATCGCTATTCTTCTACTTGTTGTGACGTTTTTAATAGGGACAAGCATGCGAAAATCTTCTGTTATGTTATTTTTTGTTTTTGTCATTATTGCCGGGGATTTTATTATTGAAAATTGGAAGTCCGAGCATGTCGTTAAAGCTGTCGAGTCCATTAAGAGTTGGATTCAATCATCGGTAAAAACAAACAATTATCTTGAAAAAAACTACAAAGTTTCGATTATTAAGATCAAAGATAAGGTTCTTCTTGATGCACCAGTTATATCCCAAATGCCTGAACTGCCGAGGGGATGTGAAGTGACAAGCCTGGCAATGCTTTTGCAAGATGCTGGAATCAATGCTGACAAAGTAACCCTTGCAAAAGAAATTAAGAAAGATACGACCCCATTCATCATATCTAAGGGGAAAATATTTTTCGGCAATCCTAATGACGGTTTTGTCGGAAGTATCGACAATAATAAAGAACCAGGGCTTGGTGTCTATCATAAGCCGATTAAAGAACTTGCTGATGCCTACTTGCCAGGCCGAATCACCGATCTTACCGGATCTGACTTTCAGGAGCTGAAAATTCACCTTTCTGATGGCAGGCCCGTCTGGGTCATCATCAACAGCCAATATAAGAAGCTTCCCGACAGCCAGTTCCAAACATGGTATACCCCGACAGGAAAAGTGAAAGTAACCTTTAAAGAGCATTCAGTGCTTATGACAGGATATGACCATCATTTTGTTTACTTTAACGACCCGCTTTCAGGTGAGAAAAACAAAAAAGCACCCATAAAGGATTTCGAAGAATCCTGGGTGCAAATGGGAAGTCAGGCGATAACCTATCTTCCCAATTAATTTTCAGCTGTTTGCATACGCTTTTTCATTTCATATTCTTTCTGGAAAGAGTATTTTTTTTCAACATAAACAGCATGCCAGATTATAAACATGAGAACCGTCCAAATTTTCCGGCTGTGATCGGCTTTATCCTGGCAATGGTCGTCAAGAAGCTTTAATAAATAGTTTTTGTTGATTAAATGATCCGTGTTGCTTTCGCGGATCGTTTTTTTTGCCCAATCGTTCATTTCGTCCTTCAACCAGTGACGAATCGGCACCGGGAACCCGAGTTTTTTTCGATTCAGCACATGGTCTGGAACAATTCCTTCGACAGCTTTGCGCAAAATATATTTCGTTGTTCCATTTGCTGTTTTTAAGCTAGATGGAATTTTTGAAGCAACTTCGAACACAGCCTTATCCAAAAACGGAACACGAAGCTCTAATGAGTGTGCCATTGTCATTTTATCAGCCTTTAACAAAATATCGCCTCGCATCCATGTATGGATATCGATGTATTGCATACGATCAACAGGATCGTATCCGGCACTTTCTTCATACAACGGCTTTGTTACATCTGTATATTTTAAACCTTCTTTATAAACATTGAGAAGATTGCGTTTTTCTTCTTCAGTAAACATTTTAGCGTTGCCGATATAGCGCTCTTCCATCGGTGTCAGACCGCGTTCAATGAAGCTTTTTCCTTTCATACCCTCCGGCATCATTTTGGCAATAACTTTTAACAGCGCTTTTCCTGCTTTAGGGATTTTATTAAACACTTCAAGTGATTGAGGTTCGCGGTAAATGTTATAGCCGCCAAATAATTCATCCGCTCCTTCACCGGACAGAACAACCGTAACATGTTTTCTTGCTTCACGGGCAACAAAATATAAAGGGACGCATGCTGGATCAGCAAGCGGATCATCCATATGCCACATAATTTTCGGAAGCTCGTTCATATATTCCTCAGGTGAAATCACATAGCTTATGTTTTCAACGCCAAGCTTTTCTGCCGTCTCTTGAGCTACGTCAATTTCACTGAATCCATTGCGTTCAAATCCGACAGAGAATGTTTTAATCGAAGGATGAAATTCTTTTGCAATTGAAGCAACAATAGAAGAATCAATTCCCCCTGAAAGGAATGAACCGACTGGAACATCGCTTCGCATGTGAATTTTAACGGAATCAAATAAAACATCTCTAATTTCTTTAATAAATTCATCTTCTGATTTATGAACAGGCATAAAAGAAGCTTTCCAATAGCGCTTAATTTCCATTGGCGAGCCGACTCTTTTCGTAAAATAATGGCCAGGCTCAAGTTTTTTTATTCCTTCAGACAACGTATTAGGCTCAGGCACAAATTGATACGTTAAATAATGCTGCAATGACTCGTAGTTTAATACATCGTTCTCAAGTGCTAAAAGAATACTTTTCTTTTCAGATGCAAAGAACGTTTTGTCTTCATCTTCAAAATAAAAGAAAGGCTTAATTCCAAAAGGATCGCGTGCGCCGTACAATGTTTGCTCTTGTTTATCCCAAATCACAAACGCGAACATGCCGCGAAGCTTCTCAACCGCCTTTTCTTTTAAATGGCTGTAAAGAGCAACAATAACCTCTGTATCAGAATTTGTTGCAAAGGTAAGCCCTTCTTTAAGCAGCTCTTCGCGAAGTTCAACATAGTTATATATTTCTCCGTTAAAAATGATCCAGTAGCGCTCATTTTCAAAACTTAAAGGCTGGTGGCCGGATTCCAGATCAATGATGCTCAAACGACGGAAACCGAACTGTATATGGTCATCAAAGAAATAGCCGTCATCATCCGGACCGCGATGAGTAATAATGTTATTCATATTTTTAAACTGTTGTTTTTGTTCGTTGCGATATTCTTGTGCTTTATCATGTACACAACCAATAAAACCACACATTATGTACGTCACCTTCTCCGTTTTTTCGAAAATAACATAAAAAATAATTACCTGCATCATTACAATTCAATAAAAACATACTCTCTAATACTACCACTATTCACATAAAAAGTGCACTTAGAACACAAAAAAATCGCCGGGAAAAATCAGGTATTATATGAAGTTTACACGTTTTTACATTAAAGTAAACACCTTTGAAAGCTCTCTGCATAAAAAAGACAGAAAACGTGAATAAGTTTTTACTCCCAACCCTAACATGGAAATTGAATTCATTTTAAAACTAAACCAACATAATAAGGCGGTGTGAGCGGAGCTAGGATCTAACTATTTACAAAGCTAAACAAGATTCTTGCTAAGACAGGTTAACATTTCTATTTTTGCTAGCGCAGCTCCGCCCCTTTTTCCACAGAAAAATAAAACGAGGCTGACCCATAAGTGTCTGGCTCCCATCTGCAGTTACTATAATATTGTAGAAACATTGGTCATGTTTTCAATATTTAGCAACTAATGGTGCCTAGCTCTTAGTTTTGGGTCAGCCCCATCAAATGTTAAATTTGTGCCTGTTGCTTTAAAGCTTCTGCTTTATCGGTACGTTCCCATGGAAGGTCGATATCATTGCGCCCAAAATGGCCATATGCTGCAGTCTGCTTATAAATCGGACGGCGAAGATCAAGCATCTTAATAATGCCTGCTGGACGAAGATCAAAGTTTTTGTTGACAAGGTCAACTAGAGCTTCTTCACTTACTTTTCCTGTTCCGAATGTATCAATAGAAATAGATACCGGCTTCGCAACACCGATCGCATATGCAAGCTGAACCTCTACTTTATCTGCAAGACCTGCAGCTACAATGTTCTTCGCAACATAGCGTGCTGCATAGGCAGCAGAACGGTCAACTTTTGTAGGATCCTTACCAGAGAAAGCACCGCCGCCGTGGCGCGCATAACCACCATAAGTATCTACGATAATTTTGCGTCCTGTTAAACCTGCATCCCCTTGAGGTCCTCCGATAACGAAACGGCCTGTCGGGTTGATAAAGTATTTTGTATTTTCATCAATTAATTCTTTTGGAACAACCGGATCAATAACATATTCTTTAATATTGCGCTGAATTTGCTCAAGTGTAATTTCAGGATGATGCTGAGTAGAAATAACGATTGTATCGATGCGTACTGGCTTATCGTTTTCATCATACTCAACTGTTACCTGAGTTTTTCCATCTGGACGAAGGTAAGGAAGAATCTCTTCTTTGCGCACTTCTGTTAAACGGCGTGCAAGCTTATGAGCAAGAGAGATAGGCAATGGCATAAGCTCTTTTGTTTCGTTGCAAGCAAAGCCGAACATTAATCCTTGGTCTCCCGCTCCGATCGCTTCGATCTCTTCATCAGTCATTTGACCTTCACGAGCTTCCAGGGCCTTGTCTACACCCATAGCAATATCAGGAGACTGTTCATCAATAGAAGTTAGAACAGCACAAGTTTCAGCATCAAAACCGTATTTCGCGCGAGTGTAGCCGATATTTTTAACTGTTTCACGAACAATTTTCGGGATGTCTACATAAGTAGTAGTTGTGATTTCTCCAGAAACCAACACCAAACCAGTTGTTACAGATGTTTCAGCAGCCACACGAGCATTTGGATCCTTTGCCAGGATGGCATCTAAAATAGCATCCGAAATTTGATCACAAATTTTATCGGGATGACCCTCAGTTACTGATTCAGAAGTAAACAAACGACGTTTTGCTGACAACTGACTTCCTCCTTTTGTTTTATAATATAGCGAGGTTACAAGAAAAGCGGAAGCATCTTGATTAGGCCCGACAGGCAAAAGGCGGCCAGGAAAGAGGCAGTTCTTCAGCCTCTGCTGCTGGACGGCTTTATGGCCCCGAGTGCCTGGGCGTTGTAACTAGACATCGCGAAAGACGTACTATGTTATAACCTCGATTGATACGGTACTCATTCCCATGTAGTATGAAATAAACAAGGCATTTTTATGATGCCGGAACAAAATTTCTTTCCCGGCTATCATATTCATTGATTCATTTTTTCAAAAACGAAAGACCCTACTCCTTGAAATAAACAAAATAAAAAACCTTCCCGCTCATGAGGAAAGGTTGAAAACGTCAGGTTCGCGCCTTTCACTCTTATCGTTCAAGGACCTTATCCTTGCCTCAGGTTAGCACCTTTGCTCAAGATGTCTATATTTTCATCATGGAGCAGGTTGCTGGGTTTCATAGGGCCTGTCCCTCCACCATCTCGGGATAAGAGAGTATCCGTTCAAGGTAAAATCATATCGCATTGTATCAAACGAGTCAATTGTTTTTTTTGTCCAATTCCTGCTCTATAGCAGTTTTTTTCTATCGTGTGCAGCTTCCGTTGCCACAATTTTTTCGCAGAAATTTATGCCTGTTTTTTGCCACCAATAGATACAGTGGATTCCCGATCCTTTCAATGAAGGGGACATGGATTAAAATCCCAAAGAAAAACGTTGCAGGAAAGAGAACAAGCAAGCGTCTAACTGCATAAAATCCTTTATAGACTTTTTTGGACGGAGTAATAATATGAAGCTCTTTCCTTAAATCCTCATTTCGAAAAACAAAGAGGCTTTGTTCTTTCTCATACTCCTGAAGGGAAATCCACTCAACTTTGCCAAGCCAATCAAGTTTGTTGGATATTCTCTTCGTTTCTTGGCATAACGAGCATGTTTGATCGTACAACGCAATGGTTTTCAATATGATCATTCCCGTTTTTTTTAATAAGATTCAAGCAAATAAATCATAATTTAAGCCGATTTTACCATACTACAAAAAAACAGTTCATAAGTACATTTTGTTAAATCTTATTGAAATTTTTATATATAGTATAGACTATTTATTTAAATGTGTTATACTAATTATTGAGATGTAACCACTTTCAAAAACAATGAAAAAGGAAGGTATTCATTAGATGAATTCTGTTACGATTTCAAGCGAGTTGAGTGATTTGTTAAAAGGAAATAATGTTCAAATTCAATTGTCCGTCCCTCAATTAGTTGAGAAAGTTTTATACCGTAAAGAAGGGACTTTGACTTCAACCGGAGCAGTCCGCGCCACAACCGGGAAATATACCGGACGTTCGCCTAAAGATAAATATATTGTTGAAGAAGCTTCTACGAAAGATAAAATCGATTGGGGCACTGTTAATCAGCCAATTTCCGAAGAAGCATTTACTAAACTATATAATAAAGTTATCAACTATTTGAAGGAAAAAGATGAAATATTTGTATTCAAAGGATTTGCGGGTGCTGACAAGAAATACCGCATGCCAATTCAAGTAATAAATGAATATGCATGGCATAACCTGTTTGCCCATCAATTATTTATCCGCCCTACAGAAGAAGAATTGTTGGAGCATCAAGCGGAATTCACCGTGATTTCCGCACCAAATTTTAAAGCAGATCCTGCAGTTGATGGTACTAGATCGGAAACGTTTATCATTATTTCTTTTGAACGTCGCACCGTATTAATTGGCGGTACAGAATATGCAGGAGAAATGAAAAAATCTATTTTCTCTGTCATGAACTATATGCTTCCAGAAAACGGGATCCTATCTATGCATTGTTCTGCAAATGTAGGCAGTGAGGGAGATGTTGCTTTATTCTTCGGCCTTTCAGGTACAGGAAAAACAACATTGTCAGCTGATCCAAACCGCCGACTTATTGGTGATGATGAGCATGGCTGGTCTCCAAATGGCGTATTTAATATTGAGGGTGGCTGCTATGCGAAATGCATCAATCTTTCCCGTGAAAAAGAACCGCAAATTTTTGATGCCATCCGTTTCGGTTCAGTTTTAGAAAATGTTGTGATTAATTTAGAAACACGCGTTCCCGACTATGATGACAGCACATTAACAGAAAATACACGTGCAGCTTATCCGATTCAAGCGATTGACAATATCGTTGATCCAAGCGTTGCCGGCCATCCGAACACAATTATTTTCTTAACTGCTGATGCTTTCGGAGTGCTCCCACCGATAGCAAAACTAACCAAGGAACAGGCAATGTACCACTTCTTAAGTGGCTATACATCCAAGCTTGCCGGAACAGAGCGCGGAATTACTTCTCCGCAAGCAACATTCTCAACTTGCTTTGGATCTCCGTTCCTTCCACTTCCTGCAACGCGCTATGCGGAAATGCTTGGAGAAAAAATCGATGAGCATAACGCAAACGTATTTCTAGTCAATACAGGCTGGACCGGCGGCGAATACGGCACAGGCACGCGCATGAAGCTCGCTTATACACGTGCGATGGTTCAAGCTGCTCTGGAAGGAGAACTGAACAACACGGAAACCGTTAAAGATAAATTCTTTGGACTAGAAATTCCTTTACATGTTCCCGGCGTTCCTGATGAAGTCCTTCAGCCAAACAAAACATGGGAATGCCAGGAAGCATATGAAGCAAAAGCAAAAGAACTTGCAGAAAAATTCCGTGAGAACTTCAAAAAGTTTAAAAATGTTCCTGCTGAAATTGAAGAAAAAGGCGGTCCTATCGCATAATCGAGTAGGAGGGGGTGACTAACCCCCGACCTCTCACACCACCGTACGTACCGTTCGGTATACGGCGGTTCAATTAAGTATGACGTAGAAAATGATATCTCTCGAATAGACTTCTTAACCCTTGTTGACTCCAGTAGGAGTTATCGAGGGTTTTGTGTAGAATGGGACTGCAGGCAATCCGCCAGTATTTCTTGCGTGTATTGCCCCACTCGATTGCTTTATGACTTGGAACACCTAATGCTCTAAGTTTCCGAATTCTTGTTTTCGGCGTTTTCCACTCTTTCCATAAACACATTCGAAGTCTTCGTCTTATCCATTCATCAAATTCTTTGAACTTGCTTGGTGTATCTGCCAAGGCAAAATATCCACACCATCCCATTAGGTACATGTTCAGTTTCTCAATTCTTTCCTCCATTCGATACGGTTTGGATCTGGATGTGATTTCACGGATCTTGTTCTTGAATCGTTTCACACTTTCTTTCGCCATCCGTATCTTGGGTGTTTTGTTTGGTGTAAAGCTAAAACCGAGAAACTTCCGTTTCCAAGGACGGTCTACCGCCGATTTCTCTTTATTTACCTTGAGCTTTAATTCCTTCTCGATAAAGTTAGTAATGGAGTTCATGACACGAATTCCTGCTTTCTTTGTTTTCACGTAGATATTACAGTCATCCGCGTACCGTACAAATTTATGTCCACGTTTCTCAAGTTCCTTGTCCAACTCGTGAAGCATGATGTTTGATAATAGTGGACTAAGCGGTCCACCTTGTGGCGTTCCCATGTCTGTTTCCATTACCACTCCATTTATCATCACGCCTGATTGAAGATACCGGCGGATTAACTTAAGTAAAATCCGATCTTCGATCGTTTTCGCCAAGATCCCCATCAGTTTGTCGTGGTTCACCTTGTCAAAGAATTTCTCTAAGTCTATATCGACCACCCAGCGATATCCTTCTTTGATATAGCCCTTTGCTTTCCTGACCGCGTCATGTCCTCTGCGGCTTGGGCGAAAGCCGTAGCTATGTTCAGAGAAGGTCGGATCGAAGATTCTCGTTAACACTTGGGCGATCGCTTGTTGAATGAAACGATCAGTCACGGTGGGGATACCTAGAAGTCTTACTCCGCCGTTCGGTTTCGGGATTTCGACTCGACGAACGGGTAAGGGTTTGTAGGTTCCCTCTCTTAACGACTGTCGAATGGAGTCCCAGTTTTCATAGAGGTGTCTCCGTAGGTCTTTTGCGGGCATGCCATCTACTCCGTGACTTCCTTTATTCTGTTCAACTCGTTTTAATGCCGTTAGGAGATTTTCCCGTGACAAAATCAGTTCCATCAACATAGATATCCTCTCCACGTGAACGAATCCCTCTATTTGTGCCATCTTCTGCTCCACCCTCTTGAAGTCCCCCGTGGGATTCACCACTTCCTCCTTCAAGTAAGTCCTGCCGGATTGTCTGCTTCAACACAGAAGATGAACGCGTAGTGTTTCGTTCTCCTTAATTGTTCGGTCCTTCCTCTTTCGTCTCGAGCTCGAAAGAGTACTATGACCTCTGCTGACTTCTGACTGCTCAGCTATCTATCGCTAGATAGGTTACCAAGATTACTTGGCGTGCCAGTCAGATCTCCCCGGGTAAGAGTGTAATCTTTCCTTCCATCTATCTGCTTCATTTACTCTGTATCACCTTCGGCAGAAAGGGCTTTGTTTTGTTTTGCAAACTCACCCAGTGATACCTAGCCTTATATGAAGTTCGTATTCCTCAGACCGGAAGTTTGCCGTCCGCTTCCTTCAGATTCCGCGTTACCACGGACACCCTTGCGTTATGCTAACTGCTACTTCTGCCTTCACAGCTCGGGACTTGCACCCTATAGATTACACCCATGCCGGGCGCACAAAATGAAAACCAGGCGTAGATCAAACGCCTGGTTTTTTGTGTGACAAAAAAATAGCAGGTATATAAAATGCCCTGCTTAATTGATAGAATTCAATGAAATTAATTGGTAAGTTAGAACTGTCTTGTTTTCCTGCCATTCTACTTTTGTAATAACCGCTGTACCGCTGGATTCGCTTTCAACCGTTTTTCTTACATCAACTGGAATATCCATAGGATAAAGCCTGTAACCTTCCTTTTCCAGTGTAAAATAATTATCTTTTATCCGAATTTCTTTTCCCTTTGTAACAATCAGCGTATTGAGTTCCAATGGCATTCCCATCGTTCTCTCTCCTTTGTTTTATCCTTATTGTTATCTTACCATTTTTCAGATTCATTTTTCATCCTTAGATCCATTCACTTTATCCCGCATTAACGGGAATCAACCCTCCGCTGATAGAAGTTTCATTTTATAGGCATTCACACATTTTTCTCCGCATCATACGATATGTTAGGTCAAAAATAAGTCACTTTTTACTAATATTTTATCCGCCAAAGGGAGGTTACCTGTATGAAAAATTGGGTGAAAATTTGCTTTTTCTTCTTGCTGATTACAATCTTCATTATACCTTTAGCAGCATGCAATAAGAAAGAAGTACTCAATGTAAAAGTAGCGGAAGTTACTCATTCTATCTTTTATGCTCCGCAATATGTTGCACTGGAAAAAGGTTTTTTTGCAGATGAAGGGCTTAAGGTCGAGCTGACAACGACTGCAGGCGGAGATAAAACGATGACTGCGTTATTATCTGGCGGCGCTGACATCGCCCTTGTCGGCTCAGAAACTTCGATTTATGTTTACGCTCAAGGCTCTAACGATCCGGTTATCAATTTTGCCCAGCTTACACAAACAGACGGAACATTTCTCGTTTCCCGCAACAAAATAGAAAATTTCTCCTGGAATCAATTGAAAGGCAGCACCTTTTTAGGCCAGCGTAAAGGCGGAATGCCGCAGATGGTCGGTGAATATGTGTTAAAAAAACACGGAATTGACCCAAAAACAGATTTGAACTTAATACAAAATGTTGACTTTGCAAACATTGCTCCGGCATTTGCTTCAGGAACAGGCGACTTTGTCCAGCTTTTCGAACCAACTGCAAGCGTTTTTGAAAAAGAAGGGAAAGGACACATTGTCGCTTCATTTGGAACGGAATCCGGCCACGTGCCTTATACAACTTTTATGGCAAAACAAAGTTTTATGAAAGAAAACAAACAAGCAATTGAAAAATTCACGCGTGCAATCTACAAAGCGCAAGTATGGGTAAAATCCCATAGTGCTAAAGAAATTGCTGAAGTAATTAAACCACAATTCGAAGATACCGACCTTGCGATTATAGAAACAGTTGTTGATCGATATAAGAGCCAAGGTTCCTACGCAACAGACCCCGTTTTAGATGAAGAAGAATGGAATAACCTCCAGAACATTATGGAGAAAGCAGGCGAACTTCCAAAACGTGCTGATTACAAAACTCTTGTCAATACAGACGTGGCCAATAAAGTTAAGTAAAAACAATGATTGTAAAACAAAAATGAGGAGGCCGGCCAATGGATTTCTTAACAATTAAAAAAATTCATCACACATATTTCACCAAAACATCGGCTACTACGGCCCTCTCCGATGTTTCGCTTGAAGTAAAGGAAGGTGAATTTGTATCCTTCCTCGGTCCCAGCGGGTGCGGCAAAACGACTTTGCTATCGATTATCGCCGGATTAATGAATCCAACTGAAGGTTCAGTAACATTACAAGGAAAACCGGTAAAGACAACAAACAGTTTAATTGGATACATGCTTCAGCAAGATTACTTATTCCCTTGGAAAACAATTGAAGAAAATATTTTAATCGGCTTAAAGCTTTCAAAAAACTTAAATGAATCTACAAAAAACTATGCATTAACATTACTTGAGCAAATGGGATTAAAAGGAGTAGAAAAACAATATCCAAAGCAGCTGTCAGGAGGTATGAGGCAAAGGGTTGCCCTCGTCCGCACACTGGCAACCGAACCGATGCTCTTAATGCTTGACGAACCATTTTCAGCTCTTGATTATCAAACAAAACTTAGACTTGAAGATTTAGTGTCCAATACATTAAAAACGTTTAGCAAGACAGCGATCCTGGTTACGCACGATATAGGTGAAGCAATTGCCATGAGTGATCGAGTTTTCCTTTTTTCAGCACGCCCAGGGAGACTTCATAAAACTTTTATCATTCCTGATGAACTCAAGAAACTCTCACCATTTGCAACCCGTAATCACGAAACCTTTTTACAAATTTTCCAAGACATTTGGAAGGAGTTGGAATCGCTTGGACCAGCCGAAAAATAATAAACTCCTCCACAAAATGTATATTCAATCCCTAAAAAAGGAAAAACGGCGGATTTTATTTTATCAAGCTGTTATTTTTATTCTGTTCTTCACAGCTTGGGAAATTTCCAGCCGACAGCAGTGGATCGATCCTCTGATTTTTAGCTCTCCATCAAAGATTTGGGCGCTGCTTATCAAAAAAGTGAATGATGGTTCTCTATTCGTCCATATAGGGTTTACACTTTCTGAAACTGTCTTTGGTTTTATTTTAGGAACATTGCTTGGAACAATACTTGCAGCATTTTTATGGTGGTCTCCTGTTGCTTCAAAGGTGCTGGATCCTTATTTAGTTGTGTTAAACGCAATGCCGAAGGTTGCTTTAGGTCCTATCCTAATTGTTGCTTTAGGTCCGGGATTAACTTCCATCATAGCAATGGGAGCCATTATTTCCGTCATCATCACAACAATCGTTGTCTACACGTCCTTTAAGGAAGTGGACCCAAACTATTTGAAAGTATTGCAAACCTTTGGGGCATCTCGTTTCCAAAGTTTTAAAGAAGCAATTTTGCCTGCTTCCTTTCCCGTCATTATTTCTACACTAAAAGTAAATGTCGGATTGTCCTGGGTCGGTGTAATCGTTGGAGAATTTCTTGTTTCGAAACAAGGACTCGGCTATATGATTATTTATGGATTCCAAGTGTTTAATTTTACGCTTGTGCTGCTTTCTTTGCTTGTGATTGCAGTGTTTGCAACCATTATGTATCAGCTGGTTGAATTATTGGAAAAGAAATTGATCAAAAATGGTTCATAAAGAAGAATAGAGGCTGTCTCAAAAGTCTAAGGGTCAGACCCTTATGAGACAACCTCTATTACTTTTTGCCTTAACCGTTTCTTATTTCGCTGATTTTATCTAAACTATTTTTTACAACATCATCTTTCATAATAAAGCTGAAGTTATTATCAAACCGGCTTTCTAAAAGGTTTCCATCAAATAGGACCGGACCATTTGTTTCGAGGTAGCCATCCTTTTCTTCAAGCTTTTCCACCTCACCATAAAATACCGTTTTTACTAATGGCTGACCGGGATCTAACACAAGATATTCTCCGACAAATTCAAGTCTTTTCAATACTCCGCCCGTCTCCTCATAAACTTCTCTTCTAGCTGCCTGTTCGAGAGTTTCTCCTTGTTCAGCCTTTCCGCCGGGAAATTCAAGCCCGCGTATCTTATGATTGGTTAAAAGCCATTTATTTTTATACTCGCATATAACTAAGACATGTTTACTTATTAACGTAAAATAATTACGTTCAAAGCTGAATTGGATAACATGTCCTTTCTGGTCACGAAACTCTTCCATCATCTACCTCACCTGTTAATAGTCGTTTCTCATATGATTATATATGAAAAATCAATAGGCCACTAATATTACATTGTTTCCGCAGGAAATGACAGATGGGGTGCAGCAAATGCAAAAGCCGCTTTGTCGAAGCGGCTTTTTGGTTTATTCATTTAAGATCCCCATATTTTCAATATGCTGTTTTGCTTCATCATCTCCGAGTTTATAAATCAAACCATATATTTTTTTCATTGTTTCATCATATGCATCATTTTCCCTATCATAATGGTATTGAACATAAGGCACGTGAGCCCGAAAAAAGTTTTGCCATTCAGTTGAATAATTTTGATCAAAATACTCCCTTAATAAGGTAATTTCCTCGTCATTCGCCTGAATTTTAAAACTCCAAGGGGAAGCTGTAGAACTTTGTGAAATTTCACCGCTTCCGAGATCTATATAGTACGTTTTTTTTCTTTGTTCCATTTTCAAAACCCCTTTTCCCTCTTTCCTTTTCGTTTCCCACATTTAAGACTGATTTATTCGTCCTGTTTATTTTTAATCTTTGGAATCGAAACTAAGCAAGGAATATATTTTTCATAAAAGGGTATTGAATAAATATATGGTATGGTTTGGTTAACGTATTAAATCAAACATTTCAAAGAATACGGGGTGGGTAACTTGAAACTTGTGGATGAACTTTATGAGCTGTATCGAAATAAATTGACCGGAGATGAAGAAGATATTGATATGATGGCTTTTGCCTTTCTTGAGGAGATGAGCTATGAAGATTTACTAAACATCATTCACGAAATGGATGAACAAGAACTTTATGATATAATGGGTCTTTACTTAATCGAGAACTTAAAAGGAAAGTTTGCAAAGGAAGATTTTATGAAAAATCGCTCGAACCCTTATTATCCGCGAAATATTCATTAATTTTTTACATATATGAACTACTCCTACCTAAAATCTAATTATTTTTAGGTAGGAGATTCCTAAAAAAATGTTAAAAATTTCCTATTAAATACTATTACCTGTACGGGTATATTTTGTTGCAATATATAAAGTTCATCAACCCTCAACATAAGAGAAGTTAATGAACTTTTCTATCTGCTTTTAGTTAATAATTCAACTGCTTCTCTTACAAGATGTTCAGTTCCTTCTCCTTTCTTGAGACTTTCCCTTACACACTGTTCAAGATTTCTACTAACTATAACCCCTATTGTCCGGTCAATGGCATTTCTTGCAGCAGACAGTTGAATGACAAGTTCTCTGCAGTCTTTCCCTTGTTCCATCATACTTATTACACCTTTAATTTGCCCTTCAATTCGCTTTAAGCGGTTTTTGACACTCTTATCGTATTCCATAATTTAACACTCCTTTCTTATATTTATTATTACATCGGCATTTTGTTAATTCATAACTTGTAATTTCAAAACCTTTTCTTTTTAAAAAGCGCAGCCCCAAATTCAATTCAAGCTTATCAGAAGCAATCACATGTATTTTATGGTGCGGAATCTCTTGATAAAAACGTTTCAGATACGCATAAGGAATGTTCATCGAATTAGGAACAGAACCAGTCGCTATTTCATTGTAATCTCTAATATCTAGTAACGTAATATGATTATCTGTTAACCCATTTTCTTTTTCTATACAAGGAACACCTTTCACAGGATAATAACGTTTATACATACTCACTACTAAAAAAAAGATTGATAATATCATTAAATAATAAATAAAAAACACCACCTTAACAAAAAATATTGGTTTGCTGACAAATTTCATATTATACCCGTACGGGTATTATGTCAAACATGATGTGATGACAAGCTTACATAAAAAAAGAGCGGCTTTTAAAATAAAAGTCCGCCTTCGTTTTAATATTTAGCACTTGCAAGATTTTTTTATTGTTCTAAGTATGCATTGAACATCCAAGCATGTTTCTTCAAACTTTTCTTAATCGAAATCAGCATATCTGCCGTTCCTTCGTCATCAGCTTCTTCAGCAAGATGAACCGCATCTTGGAGCTCGCCAAGCATTTTTGAAAAATCCTCGCTTATCGTTCTTACCATATCTTCTTCTTTTTCATCACCTGTTGCTTCTTTGATGGATGATATTTCGAGACATTCTTTCATTGTTGCCACCGGTTTTCCTTTAAGGGCTAGAATACGTTCTGCCAATTCGTCAATATGAACTGCAGCCTCGTTATAAAGTTCCTCAAATTTTTCATGAAGGGTAAAAAAATGGCGGCCTTTAATATACCAGTGATAATTGTGAAGCTTTACATACAAGACAGTCCAGTTTGCTACTTGTTTGTTTAGAGCTTGTATTAGTGATTCACTCATGATATCCACCTCCCTTTTTAAAATAACCAAATTTTTATAAATAAAAACTGCATCTATGAAATATCTTCATTAAATCAATCATTTAGCAAAAACGATTCTTTTTGTTTTATTTTTATAAAATATACAACAAAAAGAAATAATCCAGTTAATACAAAACCCATTCCTCCAATAAAGCCAAGCACTCTATTTTTTACTGCTTCTAATATGATGCCAGCTGCGAACATAGAGATTCCAATTATTGTATTTGACATAGTAGTCAGTAAACCAAATACTAAACCTTGATTTTCACTGGGCGTTTCCTTCATAACGATTGAATCGAAGCATGTATTGCAAATGCCTGATAAAAAAGAGATTGCAATATATAAAATAAAGGCAATGGCTACTGTATGAATTTGACTTAATAAAATGAGAAACGCCCCTTCTGCTATCAGAGTTGTCAAACCAACTAATAAAAGATGTTGGTGAATACGTTGAGCTATAATAAAACTTAGCATTAATCCAATCCCGAGGGCTCCATAAAAAAGCCCGACTCCAACATCATCAAGTTTAAATTCTTGAACTGCATAGATGCTAATGAGAACGTTGTCAATCCCGTTAAATAGCGGTACGATGAATTCAAAGAGAAATACAATATAAAGTGTACTTGATGCAATCATTAATTTTTTAATGGTTTTTATAGAATGGAATATGTTAAATTGATCATTTTTCTTTATTTGGTGATTTTTATCGATTACAGGCAGAGGAAAGATGATCATAGAAGCCAATAAAAAGGAAAGGCCATTTAAGCAAAATGTCAAATCCGGTCCAAAGAAAAATGCAACAATACCGCCTGAAAATGAGCCGACTATTAAAACAATTCCAAGCATCACCTGTTCTAAACTATTAATCCTTATGATGTTTTCTTTCTTAACAAGCAACGGAATAAATGACTTTCTTGCAGGAGCATAGATCGCTTCCCCTGCAGCTAATACAAATGAGCTTGCATAAATAATCCAAATATGAGACTCGTTATTTACAAATATAAAAGAGATAGCAAAAACAATTCTTGATAAGTCAGTGATCATCATTATTTTTTTCCTTGAAAATTGGTCAGCTAAAAATCCTCCAAAGGGGCCAAATATTAAAAAAGGAACAACTCGAATAGCTAAAGCGATGCCAACAGCAAACCCTGAACCAGTTAACTCAAGCAGCAGTGTCAAAAGAGCAACTTGACTAAAACGGTCCCCAATACCATTAACGATTCCAGCCAAAAATAACCTTAAATAATTTTTTTCTTTATGAAGTATTTTTATTACATTAATCACAAAATCACCACTTAAATTTATTTTACAATCATCTAATTAGATATATGTCTAATTATATTCACAAAAAAATATTGCATAATTTTTTTAATTGGAAATCCAAAGTTCTGGGGGATTCATTTCATATTTATTATTTTCCCGATACATAAAATGGTTCATGATCAATTCTCTTCTTAATGTTGCATAATCTTCATGAAATTGTTTTAGATAGTCATTAATTTCTTTTTCATCATAAGTAACTCCGATTTTTAAACCTTTAACAATATGTGCAAGTACGATTATTTTTTTCTTTCGTTGAGCAGGCAACTGTTTTAATTTGCCATCAATCGTAAAGAAATTTTTTATAACCTGACTACGATCGAATTCTGTTGTTTTAAATTCTTCATTTTTTTGATGTTCAGAAACCATATTTAGTATTGCTGTTGCACCATATTCAAGTTTTTTGACATTTAATGAAAAATATATGGTGTTCTTATCACGTCTTTCATTAATTAACCCTATGTCACGAAGTTTAGCCATATGATGTGTAATTGTCGGCGGTTTTAAACCAAGTTTTCCTGCTATCGCTTGACCATGTAATGGACCATGCCGCAATAAAGCAAGAATACGAATCCTTGTGGGATCACCTAAAGTTTTGTGGAAATTAACAAGCCTGCTTAACTGCAATATGAACCCTCCTAATTAAACCTATATCTAATTAGATAATTAAATCAATCGACTTTTGAACAAAATTTAAAATTATCAAAAATTGGGTGCAATTTTATGGATCGTTTTGGATTCATCAGCAGTGTTTGTTTACAACCATTTTGGCGCGGTTTCTTTTTCGTTGTCATTAGGACAAACAAACGATGAATAAATTAATAATAATTCTTTTTTAAAAAAGAGGTGTATCCATTGACTGATCAAAGGAATAAAGCATTTACACGTTTAAAAGCGTACCGCCCCTATCATAGCCCAAATGATCCGTGCAGACCTATAGGAGTCAAATTCTATTCCACTCCTCCAAACCTTTATATGGGATTCCAACCTCCGAATTTGCAGCAATTTTCAGCGCATGAGGCACTAAAAAAGGGGACATTATGGCCTGCATTTTGGGATTATTACGAAAACCCGTATGAAGCAAAAAGGGAGGACACAATGTGAAACAGCTGCCCCAGGAATATTATCAAAATTTAGAAGAAATTCAAGCTGTTGATTTTGTGCTTGTGGAATTGACTCTTTATTTAGATACACATCCAGATGATTATCAAGCGATGCAGCAGTTCAATCAGTATGCGCAATACAGCAAACAACTTAAGCAAGCTTTTGAAGCAAAGTATGGTCCTCTTCAACAATACGGAAACAGTTATACGGATGCGAATTGGAGTTGGGGAACGACCCCTTGGCCATGGCAAGTTTAGCGTAGGAGGAGAGGAATTATGTGGATTTATGAGAAAAAGCTGCAATACCCGGTAAAGGTTAGTACTTGTAATCCAAAGCTTGCCAAATATTTGATCGAGCAATACGGAGGAGCGGACGGTGAATTAGCTGCGGCACTCCGTTATTTAAACCAGCGCTATACAATCCCTGATAATGTAGTGGGGTTGCTGACGGATATCGGGACGGAAGAGTTTGCACATCTTGAAATGATTGCAACGATGGTTTATAAACTGACAAAAGACGCAACACCGGAACAATTAAGAGACGCGGGGTTAGGAGATCATTATGCCAACCATGATTCAGCTTTATTTTATCACAACGCGGCAGGAGCCCCTTTTACGGCTACATATATCCAAGCGAAAGGAGATCCGATTGCTGATCTCTATGAAGATATAGCAGCCGAAGAAAAGGCAAGAGCCACGTATCAATGGCTTATCGACATGTCCGATGATCCTGACTTAAACGACAGTTTACGCTTCTTAAGGGAACGGGAAATCGTTCATTCACAGCGTTTCCGTGAAGCGGTGGAATTATTAAAAGAAGAAAGGGATCGTCAAAAGATTTTTTAAAATAAATAATGTGGTTCTGTTCAAAAACTTTAAGGGTCAATGTGTTTCTTTATGTTTAAACATATCCAGTGTGTTTGTAAAACTAAGACAAAAGAGGCTGGCCAATAAGTGCCTGGCCCCCTTCTGCAATTCTAAATATTGAAGATACATTGCATATTTTCAATATTTAGCAACAAAGGGAGGCATGGCTCTTCGTTTTGGGCCAGCTTCTTTTAATATGAATATTTGATTGAGTAATTTGTTTCCAAAACAAACATCAATATTTTACAGTTCACAAGGCTTTTCTTAATTCATTAAGCAAATACTTGCTTTAAGTCTTCTTTGCTTTGTTCAAGCCAGAAGCGCATTAAGCGTTTTGCTCCCTCAAGATCATGCAGTTTTGCCTGGCCGCATTGTCTTTCATTTGCAGCAGGCACTTCAGTAACTTCAATTGCTTCTTTCATTGTATCTTCGAGAAGATCAATGATTTCATCTACAGTCGGCTCCCCACTCACAACAAGGTAATAACCTGTTTGGCAACCCATCGGAGAAATATCGATAATATCAAAATGATCATATTTCTCCGCATGTTTGCGGATTGTAAATGCAAGCAAATGCTCCAGTGTATGGATGGCATCAGGCTTCATTGCCTGTTTGTTTGGCTGGCAAAAACGAATATCATATTTATTTACAACACCGTCGCTGCCCACTTTATGAACACCGCAATGTCTTACATAAGGGGCTTTTACAGCATTATGATCTAATTCAAAGCTTTCTACAGAAGGCATTTGATTTCACTCCTTTTATTCTTATATGTTTATCATAACGTAAATTCCGACTTTTTTCATCTACTTACCAAGAATTTCTCTATTTTAGACGGGAAGGGCAAAAATATGGTATCTTTACTGTTAGTAAAAGGAGGCTTTGACCATGATCGGAAAACTGATGATTGGAATCATCCGCTTTTATCAAAAAGTGATTTCACCTTTAAAACCCCCAACTTGCCGTTTTTATCCTACATGCTCCCATTATGGACTCGAAGCAATCAGACGCTTTGGCCCTTTAAAAGGGGGCTGGCTTACCATCAAACGTATTCTCAAATGCCATCCCTTTCATCCCGGAGGATTTGATCCTGTTCCAGATAAAAAGCCTAAGCATTAATCTTCATAGCCATTTACAATTAAGTCAAGCTTTCCTGTCTTAGGGTCAATAACCAAACCATGGACTGGAATATCATTCGGCAAAAGCGGGTGGTTTTTTATCACATTTACACTGTGTGATACGCTCTCATGAACATTTTCAAAGCCTTTCAGCCATTCGTTTACATTTATTCCCGAATAATTTAATGTATCAATCGTTTCTTTCTTAATGCCTCTATCATACATGTTTTCAATCACGTCATCCGCTTTCATTCCGCTCATACCGCAATCATAATGGCCGATTACAAGTACTTCCTTTGCCTTCAATTGATAGACGGCAACAAGCAAACTTCTCATGATGCTTCCAAACGGATGTGTAACTAATGCACCTGCATTTTTGACAATCTTTACATCACCATTCCCGACATTCATTGCTTTCGGAAGCAGCTCTATTAATCTCGTATCCATACATGTTAAGATCACTAATTTTTTATTCGGGAATTTCGTTGTTTCAAATTCTTTATATTTTTCCTCAGCAACAAATTTCTTATTGTATTGTAATATTTCATCAAGCAGTTTCAAATTATTCTTCCTTTCCACCAAGCTGATTTATTTTATCTTTATATTAGAATACAAAAAACACCTGAAATAAACAATTTTTTTCCTTATTTTGTTTTATAAAGATCCGATTCGTCATAAATGGGTTCCTTTTTCTGTCACGTATGAACTTTCTGATTGAGGAAGAACCTAATCTTGTATCAACATTAAAGGGGTGATACAAGATGGCAAAGGATGTACTTTGTGAAGTGAACAATTGCTCATACTGGGCACAAGGAAATCGCTGCAGTGCAGATCAGATTTACGTTGTCAGCCATGCGGGAACGAAGGCAGATAGCAGTAAAGAGACAGATTGTAAAACATTTGAACCTGCAGGGCATTAATATTCAAAGATAAACAGGGGCTGACCCTTTGTTTTTAACTCAGCCCCTGTTTTTTCTCGTTTTTTCCCGGATCTAGCCGGGGGTTTGTGCTTTGATTTAATTTATAAGCCTTTATAAGCCCTTAATCTAATTTTATGACTCATTATTTTGGTTTATGAGCCTTCAAGCCTTTTTTTAAGCCTTCTTACTGATACATCTTATACCACTGCCTCCCATTAAAACAGCTCAGACAATTTTCTTCTTAAGAGCTTTTTAGCCGCATTTCGCGGAAGCTCTGAAACAAATTTAATCTTCTTCGGGACCTTATATTTCGCTAGCTTTTCTGTACAGAAGCTAATGACCTCCTCTTCTGAAAGCTGCGACCCCCTGTTCCTTGCAATAACTGCAGCAGGAACTTGTCCCCATTTCTCATCAGGAAGTCCGGTTACTCCTGCATCGCTTATTTCAGGATGGGACAACAGCACTCCTTCAATTTCAGCTGGATAAATGTTTTCTCCACCGGAAATAATCAAGTCTTGGCGCCGATCGAGGACATATAGGAAACCTTCATCATCCATATACCCAATATCTCCTGTTGCAAGCCATCCATTTTGGATCGAATCCTTTGTTGCCTGTTCCCGATTTAAATACCCGATTGTCACATTGGGGCCTTTCACATAAATTTCTCCCTCTTCATACGGAGCTGCTTTTCTACCTGAAGAATTCAAAATTTTCAACTGTGACGGGAATAATGCTTTCCCGGCGGATCCAAGTTTCGACATGGCATGTTCGGGAGCAAGCGTCACGATTTGTGAAGCCGTTTCCGTCATACCATATGTTTGAAAAACAGGTATCCCTTTTTCGACACATTTTTCAAGAAGTGAAAGCGGGGCAGGTCCGCCTCCCAATAACATGCAGCGAAAGGTCTTTGGCAAAGTTTTATCGTTAAGAGAATTTATCATCCGCCTTAGCATGACACTAACGACAGACATAATCGTAACATTGTGCTTTTGAATGTCCTTTATTACTTGTTCTTCATCAAATGTCTCATGAAGGACGATTGTCATTCCGTAAATCATGCTTCGTACAAGGATTGAATAGCCGCTAATGTGAAATAAAGGCACTGCACACAGCCACGTGTCTGCCTCTAATAAGCCTAAATTTAGGGCAGAACCTATTGCACTCCACCAATGGTTTCCGTATGTTTGCAATACTCCCTTCGGTTTGCCGGTTGTACCAGATGTATACATAACTGAACAAACATCATTCATATGATATTCATCTAAAATTTCAGGGGAGGAGACTTTTCTTTGAAAAAGGTTTTGCTTTGTTATGATTGTAAGTCCGTCAATTTTTCTAGTGAATTCATGAATATGCCTCTCAAATGCATCTTCTGTTATTAAAAAGGATGAACGTGAATCGTTAAGTTGCCAAATAAGCTCCTCAGTCGTTAATCGGTTATTAAGGATTACCGCTTTAACTCCAAGCATCTGCATCGCAAGCAAAATTAGAACAGTATCCTGGTGATTTTTGAGCAGCACTCCGACAAACTGGCCTTTTTTTAAGCCAACCGTTGAAAGTTGGCCAGCAGTTTTAGTAGAAAGATGAAACAATTCCCAAAACGTGATGGAAGAATCGCAGAAGTGGATGGCGATTCGATCAGGGGTAAGGTCCGCACGTTTTTTCAGCCAATTTGGTATTGTTTGTTCCTCCATGCTGATATTCACCTTCCCAGTTTTTACTCCCAACCCTAATATGGAAATTAAAATAACAAGATAATAAAACAGCCTGATGGAAAGCCATCAAGCTGTGATGAAATGTAAATTTTATCAAACCTAAAGCATCAAGGAAAACGAGGAAATTGGCCAAAATCAGGTTTGCGTTTTTCCTTAAATGCATCTCTTCCTTCTTTCGCTTCATCTGTTGTATAGTATAAAAGCGTTGCATCTCCTGCAAATTGCTGAAGACCCGCAAGACCATCTGTATCTGCATTAAATGCTGCCTTCAAAAAGCGAATGGCAGTCGGGCTTTTTTCAAGAATTTCTTCACACCATTTAATCGTTTCCTCTTCAACTTTTTCAAGTGGAACGACAGTGTTGACAAGCCCCATTTCGAGTGCCTCTTGTGCATTGTATTGACGGCATAAATACCAGATTTCGCGTGCTTTTTTATGTCCGACAATTCTTGCAAGGTAGCCAGACCCATAACCTGCATCAAAGCTGCCGACTTTCGGTCCTGTTTGTCCAAAAATGGCATTATCTGCTGCAATCGTTAAATCACATACAACGTGAAGTACATGGCCGCCGCCGATTGCATAACCTTTCACCATCGCAATGACTGGTTTTGGAATAACACGGATTAGCCGCTGAAGATCAAGAACATTTAAACGAGGAATTTTATCTTCACCTACATAGCCGCCATGGCCGCGAACCTTTTGGTCCCCACCGGAACAAAACGCCTTATCTCCTGCACCGGTTAAGATAATGACTCCAATGTTTTGATCGTCGCGAGCATAAGAAAAAGCATCGATTAATTCCATCACTGTTTTAGGTCGGAAAGCATTATGTACTTCCGGACGATTAATTGTAATTTTTGCAATACCTTTATATGTTTCGTAAATAATATCTTCATACTGACGGCCAGGGATCCACTCAACTGCCATTTTAAATCCTCCTCTTTTTCATTTATTTGATAAGGCGATTTTTTCCTACAGTGTACTTGTATATTGAACATACTATCTGCATTTCCAATGATGGCTTGATGAACCAATCGACAGTGCTTGTCGAACTTGCTCATTTTTGCTCATTTGATTGAGACAAAAACCCACTTACTATTGTACCAAACTTTTCAGGTTTTTCCACATGTATTGCATGTCCGCAGCCTTCTACATTGATCCACCGACAATTTTTGATTTTAATTTTCATCATTTTGGCGATTTCGCAAAACTTTTGATCTAAAGAACCTGTAATCAACAACACTTCATGTGGTAATTTTTCAAGCTCATCCCACCACGAAGGCTGGGCGCCGGTTCCCATGCCAATTAAACTGTTAGCAAGCCCTATTTTAGAATTTTTCAATCTTTGCATTCTTATGCCGGCTCGAATAGATTTTGGAAGTGTCTGCTGTGATTGAAATAGGGGGATATTCTCCCAGTAAGAAATAAACGGTTCTATTCCTTTTTCAAGAATAAAAGCAGCCAAATTCTCATCTCGGATTCTTCGCTCTTGTCTTTCTTCTTCAAGCGCTAGACCTGGGGAAGAACTTTCCAATATTAATTTTCGAACTCGATGAGGATATCGTACCGCAAATGTTAAAGCAAGTCTTCCTCCCATCGAATACCCTAAAATATCTGCCTTTTCAATCCCTAACTGGTCCATTAAAGAATCAAGATCAGCTGCTACAGACAAAATATGGTAACGATTCGCTTCTTCAGGGCTTTTCGTTTTTCCGTGGCCAATGATGTCAATCATAATAAGCCGGGAATGGCTGCTCCAGCTTTTACAAAACGGATTCCATGTAGAGGAATCACCTGTGAATCCATGAAGCAAAATTAGTGGAAATCCATCTCCACATATATCGACATGGTAATGAACACCATTTAAGACATATTTCATTATGAAACACCATTTATTTTATTGCTTATTTCCCGGGAAACATAATTCCACAATTCTCGATGCTCTATTAAGTTTCTGTCTCTATCTGTCGAAATTTCCATAACGGACAAGCCGGAATCATCCATATTTCGCAAGAAAGAGGAATTAAATTGTTCCCAGGATGTAATTTTGTCAAATTTTCCGTTATACATCCGAACTGCATACTCAAAGTTTAAATCAATTGGCGTTCCAAATAATAATTCGAAGTATTTAGGCTGGCTCGCTTGAGGGAGAAAGGAAAAAATTCCCCCGCCGTTATTATTTACGAGCAATATCTTAATGTTAATATCATATAACTTCGCAGCAAGCAATCCATTTAAATCATGAAAAAATGTAAGATCGCCAACTATTAAGTACATTGGCTGAGAAACTGCGGCAGCTCCGATAGCAGTTGAAATAATTCCGTCGATTCCATTTGCTCCTCTGTTCGCCATGATTCGAATGGATTTATCGTTAACATGGAAAAATGTATCCAAATCCCTTATTGGCATACTGTTTCCAACAAACAGAGTTGCGCCGTCAGGAATTAAATCCGCGAGCTGATAAAAGAGCTTGCCCTCACTTAATTCTTCGATATCATTAATTTTTGAAAGCTTGGTCTTTGTCAACTTGTTTATTTCAAGCCATTTGTCTAAAAATTGATTGTGATTCTTTTCTGAAACATATTTTGCAATCGATTTGCAGAATTCAGTTTCATTGCAATAAATCATATTGGATGTTGTTGCTGCTGGGTCTCTCCAGCCAGCACCGCCATCAATTACAAATTGCGGAATATTCATGTTTTCTTTAATAAAAATAGATAACGCCTTAGAAACAGGCATAGCTCCAAATCGAATGATGATGTCAGGTTTTAACGCTTTTTTGCAGTCAGAATTTCGCAAAAATGTGTCATAGGCGTCAACAATATAATCTTTAGAATGTTTACCACTTCTTAACTGTGACAGCGGGTCAGCTAAAATCGGAAACTTCAATGCGCTTGCAAGTTTCGTTATGTTTTCTGCAAAAAACTCTTCATCTAATGGACCGCATACAATGATGCCTTTGTCATATTGAGAGAGTATTCCTGCCAGTTCCTCATATTTCTCTTCTGATAGTGTCAGCTCACCCGTTTCTACGGAAACGTAGCCATCTGACCGTACGGGAAGATCAAATAAATCTTCTTTTCCTACATTTGGAACAAGCGGCTCCCGAAATGGAAAATTTAAGTGCACGGGGCCAGATGGGGAACGTAATGCGATTGCGGCAGCACGCGCACAAACTGAACGGGCATACCGAAGCATTTCATCCGTTTTTTCCGGCGGAGCCATTTCCACAAACCATTTCACATGCTTTCCGAATAAGTGAATTTGGTCAATGGCTTGCGGCGCTCCTACATCACGCAGTTCATGAGGCCTGTCGGCAGTCAAAACGATGAGAGGCACTCTTGAATAATGTGCTTCGATAATAGCAGGGTAATAATTTGCTGCAGCCGTTCCGGATGTACATAATATGGCAACCGGTTTACGCAAAGATTTTGCAATTCCAAGTGCAAAAAATGCAGCCGACCTCTCATCGATATGAATATGGATGCGAAGATCCGGGTGCTCCGCCATCACCATTGCCATTGGGGTAGACCTTGAACCGGGACTGATCACAACATCTTTAACTCCTGTTTTTACTAATTCAGCAACAAAAGCAGCAACATATGCAGTTAAATTTTCTTGATGATCCACTATATTCTTCCCCCAAGAGCCGAAAGCATCGGCCGAAACTTAATGGCTGTTTCTCTGTATTCGCTTTCTGCATCAGAATCTGCAACTACTCCGCAGCCGGCAAAGAGGGATGCTTCCTTTCCCTGGATAAGTCCTGAGCGGATTGAGACAGCAAATTCGCCGTTTCCTTTATAATCAATCCAGCCAAGTGGAGCCGCATAAAAACCCCGATCAAGCTTTTCTGCTTCCCTTATTTTAGCCATTGCTTCGACTTTAGGAAAACCGCCCAAAGCAGGTGTTGGATGCAACTTTTCGACAAACCGCAATAAAGATTGATTATTTTTATTTTTACCTACAACTGGTGTGTAAAGGTGCTGAATATCCCTTATTTTTAACAATTTTGGTTTGTCAGGCAAAAATACTTCATCACAAATTTCCTTCATAGCTTCCCGAATCATTTCTACTACATACTGATGCTCAATTAAATTTTTTTGATCGTTTAAAAGCGTATCTCCAAGCAATTCATCTTCTTCGACTGTTTTTCCCCTTCCAATCGAACCGGCAACGCATGCCGAATACACATCTTTTCCGTTCTTCTTTAATAGTCTCTCCGGAGAAGCACTTATAAAACAATCGCCATTCGACTCAAAAGCATAGACAAAGCTTTCCTTTTGTTCAGTTAACAACCTGGACAAAACGGTTTCTACTTTAACTTCTTGATTGAATGTAATCCGCAGATCGCGGGCAAGCACAACTTTTTTTAATTTCCCGCCTTTCAGATCCTCAACCACTTTCGCAACGGTCTCTTTCCATTCATTAGGATTACTTTCTTTTTCATGTTGTATTTCCGGTAGACCATAGTCGTAATCTATATAAATAGATTCGATAATCTCATCTCTTTCCTTTATAATTTTTTCTATTATTGACGGGTGATCATGTTGTGTACATAAAATATTTGTAGTAAAAAATGCTTGGCCATTTATGATGCTCAGCATATAAACTGGAATATAAAAAAGTGAATCAGAAAATTTGGCCCAAAGGTCCGTTTTTTCCTTTAAAGGATCGAACGAAAAACCCCCAAACATGATTGGGCCAATGCCGCTTTGACTGTACTCATTGTGTATGTCAGAATCATCAATAAAGCGCTTCCACTCCGTTTCAACATGAAAAAAACGGTCAGAAGCCTGATCCGATTGAATTTGTTTACATATACCTAAGCCAACTAAGATCATTTGGCCAGCAGGATCTTTCCAAAAGAAACGTTCGCCAAAGAATTTATCTCTTCCTGCAGCAAATAAAGAAAGGGGTTTGATATGGCTGATTTTTTGGACTTCGCTTACCAGAATAGGACGTCCTAATTCTCTGGTTTTTAAAATTGCCTTCTCTATCCTTTCTTTTAGTTCCGTATCCTGAATTGTAACCAAAAAAATCCCCCCAATAACAGCCTTGACATGACTGTTATCCATTCGTTCTAAACTTCTTCTAAGATACACCTCAAGACAATCACATGTCAATAAATGTAGTAGTTTAAACCTAGTTTTTTCCTTATTATATAAATTATATAAAATGATCTTTATTATTTTCCAAAAAGGGACTAAAAACGCCCTTCATCCTGCCAAACTTTCGTGTTAATGAGCCGTACTCCAGAAATGCTTGGCTGCATGTTCTATATCCGAATGGAAACTACAACCAAATTAGCGCAAAAAAGTCATTGACACCTATTATTTGTTACCCTACACTTAAAATTGTAATAATTTATTCATATTTTTTGACACTGTCGTCTTTTTCCGCTAAAATTAAAAAGTTTATATCAATTACTTTACTAAGGGAGAGACAGAACTATGCAATCACAAATGCAGTCAAGTTCTTCGCCTGCAGTTGAGAAACAAAACTGGAGAATTTGGTGGCAATTAACCCGCCCGCATACATTGACCGCTGGGTTTGTTCCGGTTTTGCTTGGAACAGCGCTTGCGATTCAATTAACCGATATCCACCTTGGCTTGTTTTTTGCAATGCTCTTGGCAAGCCTTCTGATCCAGGCAGCAACAAATATGTTTAATGAGTATTATGATTTTAAGAGAGGCCTGGATAACGAGCAATCCGTTGGAATCGGGGGAGCCATTGTGCGCCATGGAATCCATCCCAGCACCGTAATGGCCATAGCTTTAGGACTTTATGGAATTTCATTGCTTTTAGGTGTCTATATATGCATGAACAGCAGCTGGTGGCTTGCTGCGATCGGTCTTGTTTGTATGGCTGCTGGCTATTTATATACAGGTGGCCCTTTCCCAATCGCCTATACACCATTTGGAGAAATTACAGCAGGATTTTTTATGGGGCTATTGATTATTTTAATATCCTTTTATATACAAACCGGAACAATTACCAGTACAAGTGTTCTTATAGCCATTCCAATTACCATTCTCGTCGGGGCAATACTGCTTGCTAATAATATACGAGATTTAGATGGGGATAAAGAATTCGGCCGCAAAACTCTGGCCATTTTACTTGGACGGAAAAAAGCCATTTACCTGCTCGCCTGTATGTTTATTTTTGCCTACGGATGGGTCTTTGGGCTAATTATTACCGAAAAAGCTTCAATATGGACAATGATTGTCATTTTAAGTGCCCCTAAAGCGATCAAAGCGACAAAAGGGTTTCTTGGAAAAACAGCTCCTGTCCAGATGATGCCAGCCATGAAAGCGACAGCACAGACAAATACAATCTTTGGACTTTTATTATCCATTGGCTTATTTTTAGGCTACTTTCTATAATATTTTTTTAAAAAACGAGGCTGACTCAAAATCAAAGAGTCAGCCCTGTTATTACAACCCTTCACAGTGTTTTACGAATTTATCATTGGGTTTGTGGCCTTGATTTTCCAAATATCATTTGCATATTCCGCAATCGTTCGATCACTTGAAAAATGACCTGATTTTGCGATGTTCATTAAACTCATCTTCAGCCATCTGTCTTGATCTTCAAAGGCCTCGCCTGCTTTCTGTTGAATATCGACATACGAAGCAAAATCCCGAAGTACAAAATACTGGTCATTTTGCATGATCAATGAATCGTATATTGCTTCGAATTCGCCTTCGGCATCCGGGAAAAATCCGTTCACTAAAGAATCAAGCACCTGATGGATTCGATAATCGTGGTGATAGTAATCTCTAGCATTATAACCCCCATGCTGGTAATAATGAAGAACTTCATCAGCCGTTAATCCAAAGATAAAAATGTTTTCCTCTCCGACTTTTTCCATAATCTCGATGTTTGCACCATCTAAAGTTCCAACTGTAATCGCTCCATTCATCATAAACTTCATGTTGCCCGTTCCTGAAGCTTCTTTGCTTGCTGTTGAAATTTGTTCGCTAATATCAGCAGCAGGAAAGATTTCTTCTGCAAGCGATACCCGATAATTCTCAAGGAAAATGACCTTTAACTGATCATTTAGATCAGGATCGTTGTTAATTATATCGGCAACTGAATTAATTAGCTTTATGATCTTTTTGGCATAATAATACCCCGGTGACGCTTTTGCACCAAAAATGAACGTCCTCGGGTATATACTGAAACTTGAATCTTCTTTTATCCGGTTGTATAAATGCATAATATGAAGAATGTTCAAAAGCTGGCGCTTATAAGCATGCAGTCTTTTTACATGGACATCAAAAATTGAACTTGGATCGACAGTAACTCCTGTCTTCTCTTTTATTATTGCTGCCAAACTGTTTTTGTTCTCTTTTTTAATCGATGAAAGCTTTTTCAAAAACGCCGGATCATCGCGGAACTCTATGAGTCTCTCCAATTGGGCCGGTGAATCTATCCACGATGTTCCGATCGTTTCCGAAATTAGTTTTGCTAGCCCAGGATTTGACTTTAACAACCACCTTCTGTGGGAGATTCCATTTGTTTTGTTATTAAATTTATCAGGAAAGACCTCATAAAAAAGATTCATTTCACGTTTTTTAAGAATATCAGTATGAAGTCTGGCAACACCATTTACACTATAACAGCCGGCAAGTGCCAAATGGGCCATTCTCACTTCACCGTGAGCAACAATAGCCATCTTTTCAATTCTTTCCCAATCACCAGGATAGCGGTCCCAAAGTTCCTTGCAAAAACGTTCGTTTATCTCATCAACAATCATAAAAATACGCGGGAGCAATGGCTGAAAGATACGAATCGGCCACTTCTCAAGTGCTTCTGATAAAGTTGTATGGTTTGTATATGAAATTGTGTTTTTCGTTATGTTCCACGCTTCGTCCCAGCCCATTTTTTCCTCATCAAGCAAGATTCTCATCAATTCAGGAATGGCAAGAGCAGGGTGGGTATCGTTTATATGAATGCTGACATGTTTATGGAAATCTAGCAAACTACTATGCGTTGAAAGATAGGAACGAATAATTGATTGAATGCTGGCAGAAACAAGAAAGTATTGCTGTTTTAATCGAAGAATTTTTCCTTCATCATGGGTATCATCAGGATACAAAAACTCAGAAATAGACTCTGTTTCCCTTTTATATTTTAAAACATCTTTATTTACCGGGTACGGTGAAGGCTGTGCACTCCACAATCTCAAAGTATTAACAGTCTTTGTCTTATAGCCGACAATCGGCAGATCATACGGAACAGCCGTAACTGTTTCCGTATTGATATGGCGGAATTGTAAACATCCATCTTCTGAAACAGCCTCAACTTTGCCCCAAAACGGAACCTGAACCGCTAAATCGGCTCTTCGCACTTCCCAAACATTCCCATGCCTGAGCCAATGCTCGGGGAGTTCCACCTGATATCCATCAACTATCTTTTGCTCAAATAGGCCATGTTTATATCGAATTCCAAAACCATGTCCGGGAAGATTTAATGTCGCCAGCGAATCGAGAAAGCAAGCTGCTAGTCGGCCTAGCCCGCCGTTTCCAAGACCCGCATCAGCCTCGGCCTCTTCCACTTCAGCCAAATCGATTCCAAGATCGTATAAACCTTCATAAACAATATTCTCAATTCCCAGGTTCATTAAATTATTCCGGAGCAATCGCCCTAATAAAAACTCTATTGATAAGTAATATACTTGCTTCTCACCGGAAGCGCGGTATTGTTCATTTGTCTTAATCCAATCTGAGCTGATATATTCACGAATCATATTGCCAAGTGTCTGAAAGTGTTCCCGTCTTGTGCTGTCCTGAAAGCTTTTGCCAAACATCATCTCAAGCCTCTGTAAAAATGCTTTTTTAAATTCTTCCTTACTAGTAAACATGGCTTTCACTCCTTGAGATCAGTTCAGCATAAAGGCTGTTATACTTGAAAGCGGATTGCGCCCAACTGTAATCCAACCCCATAGCTCGTTTGACAAGCTTTTTCCAAACGTTGTCATCCTTATAAAACTGCAGCGCCCTCCTAATCGTATACAACATATCGTGCGCGTTAAAATTGGAAAAAGAAAATCCATTCCCTTCACCATTATCTTCCCGATAGGATACGACTGTATCATTTAATCCTCCGGTTTCTCGTACAATTGGAATCGATCCATATTTCATGGCGATCAGCTGTCCAAGACCGCATGGTTCAAATTTCGATGGCATTAAAAACAAATCGGAGCCTGCATATATTTGATGAGCAAGTTCTTCATTGAAACCGATATACACTTTGAATTTTTCTGGATAATGATAAGCCATTTCTCGGAAAAAGTTTTCGAACTCATCCTCGCCCGTTCCAAGGACAATCATCTGAAGATTTTCCGCCATCAGTTCATGAAAAACGCATTTTACAAGATCCAACCCTTTTTGCTTCGTCAGTCTTGTTATCATCGCGATAATAGGTGTATCCGCTTCCTGTCTTAAGCCAAATAATTCTTGAATACGTTTCTTATTTTCCGTTTTACCGCTTATATCATTTTTATGATATGGGGCAAAAATGAATGGATCTTTTTCAGGATTATAAAACCGCTCATCAATTCCATTCAAAATTCCTTGCAAATCTTTTCTGCGCTTTCTTAAGAGGCCGTCTAACTTTTCACCAAAGTACGGAGTCTGAATTTCCTGCATATATGTCGGACTTACCGTAGTAATTTTGTCAGAAGCAACAAGTGCACCTTTCATGAAATTTACATTTCCATAAAACTCGAGTTGTTCACTGTTAAAGAATTTTTCGCTTAAATTAAGCAAATCTCCAAGAATTTCTTTCGGAAAAATGCCCTGGAACTGTAAATTGTGAATCGTAAACACCGTCTTTATTGGAACGTATCTTTTTCGATGACGATAATCGACCCGAAGCAGAAACGGAACCATTCCCGTATGCCAATCGTGGCAATGCAATATATCAGGTTCAAAATCTATATGAACTAAACTTTCGAGCACTGCCCTATTAAAATACGCAAATCGTTCGCCATCATCAAAAAAGCCATATAAACGGTCCCGGTTAAAATAATATTCGTTATCGACAAAATAAAATGTAACACCATCTAAAGTAAGTTGTTCAATCCCACAGTACTGGTTTCTCCAGCCAACCTGCACTCTGAATTCAGCTATTTTCTTCAAATTATTTTTCCAATCTTCCGAAATCGTGCCGTACTTCGGCAAAATGACACGGACATCCGTTCCAAGCTTTTTCAATTCCTTCGGCAAGGATCCCGCAACATCGGCAAGCCCTCCCGATTTTACAAAAGGAACACATTCGGAAACAATAAACAGGACTTTCACGAGTTCATCAACACCCCTTGTACAGTACCTTTGCTAATAATATATGGTGATGAAGCATTACCCTCCAAAACGGTGCCCTCTTCCACCTTAACATCCTTGTCTAAAATAACGGAGTCTAACACACAATTATCGCCAATCTCACATTTTTGCATAATAATACTATTTTTTATGATTGTATTTTTTCCAATTTTTACACCTCTGAAAATAATGCTATTTTCTACTTTGCCCTCTATTAAGCATCCGTTTGCGATCATCGAGTTCTTTACGTCCGCTCCCTTTAAATACCTTGTCGGGGGTTCATCTTTCACTTTTGTATAAATGGGACGCTCTTTGAGAAAAAGCTGTTTCCAAATCGCAGGTTCGAGAATGCTCATATTGGCTGAATAATACTTTTCTATTGAATCAATCATGACGGCAAAACCTTTATACTCATAGCTGCATATATTATAAGAATGATGGATATCCGTTACGACATCTCTCATGCATGTATATCTCGTTTTCTCATAAGATTCAATCAAATCGATAAGCAGTGATGTCTTAACTAAATACATTTCAAGCGACTTTCCTTCATGGTAAATCTCCGTAATATCACATCCGCTGTTGATATGCCAATCTAAAACAGGGCGAAAATCCATGTTAAATACTGTATAACAGTTTGCAATCAGTGCATACTCTTGCCTGCTGCGGTAAAAATAATCAATGTTTTCCGCAAAGTGATAAAAAGACCCGATTCCGTTTCTTGGCCCATCCAAAGCCGGGGAAGGGAAAAAGAACAACCCGTCTCGCTTTCGATTTAAATCCCAGTTTTTACCCGATCCCAAATGGTCCATTAACGACCTGTACTGAAATTTAGGAAAAATCGCGACACTTTCAATTTCAGAATTCACCATGTTCGACAATACAAAGTCGATAAGGCGGTAACGCCCGGCAATTGGTATCGCTGCAAGCGACCGTTTGACAATTAATTCTTCTAATTGTTCATAATAAGTTGTAGCATCAATTACACCGAGTAGTCTTTTTTTCAAATGGAAGTCCCTCCCGATTATGATTTTACTTACGAATAAATTCCATTTAAGAGCTCATCTGTCACAAGAACAATTTCATCGCTTCTATCATTCGGGCGAATAACCATTCCATCCGGCACTCGAACATTTGAAGGAACGATCGCTTTTTCAACATAGGCATTTTTACCAATAACAGCATCTGGCATGACGACAGATTCCCGAACGACGGCTCCCTTTTCAACTGTTACCCCCTGGAATACAACTGATTTTTCCACTTCTCCTTCAATGGTGCAGCCTTCGTTTATTAATGATTCAGTTACGTCTGCTTCGGGAGAAATATATTGCGGCGGTTGATTCGGGTTGATCGAATAGATGCACCATGAATAATCAAACAAATTAAGTTCACATTCTTCATCAAGCAAATCCATGTTGGCTTCCCACAGGCTCTTAACTGTCCCGACATCCTTCCAATAGCCCTTGAACGGATAAGCATACAGCTTCTTTTTTTCTTCAAGCAACAAAGGAATCACATCTTTGCCGAAATCATGTGTTGACTCAGGATTACGGCTATCCATTTCCAAAAATTCCTTTAAAATATTCCAATTAAAAATATAAATTCCCATTGAGGCTAAATTATTTTTTGGCATTTGCGGTTTTTCTTCAAACTCTATGATTCTCATATCTTCACTAGTATTCATAATGCCAAATCTGCTGGCTTCGGCCCAGGGAACCTCTATAACTGAAATAGATACGTCTGCCCCTTTTTCAATATGATATTCAAGCATTAATTCGTAATTCATTTTATAAATGTGATCGCCTGAAAGAATCAGAACGTATTCAGGTTCATATTGATCTAAATAATTCAAATTTTGGTAAATAGCGCTTGCAGTTCCTGTGTACCACTTCACCTCCGATGATTCACTGTAAGGGGGCAATATAGTAACCCCTCCGTTTCTCCTGTCGAGGTCCCATGCACTTCCAATCCCAATATAGGAATTTAAAACAAGAGGCTGATATTGAGTAAGTACACCCACGGTATCAATTCCGGAGTTTGTGCAATTACTGAGTGTAAAATCAATGATCCTATATTTGCCCCCAAACGGAACAGCAGGTTTGGCAAGGTTTTTTGTCAGTGCACTAAGCCTGCTCCCTTTCCCTCCTGCTAATAGCATAGCTACGCACTTCTTTTTTGCCATTTCGATTCCTCTCCTTTCGTTGTTTAACTGGACGCAATATTGAAATTCCAAATGGCGGGATCGTCATTTCCAATGAATATGGCTTACCATGAAATTCTTCCTTCACAGCTTTCAAAACCTTTTTGTTTACGCAGCCTGAACCGCCAAAGATATCCATGTCACTATTAAGAATTTCCCTGTATTTTCCTTCCTTAGGTACACCTATTTTGTAATTGTGGTAGGTTTGATGCGTAAAATTACACACAATTACGAGGAACTCTTCTAAATTTTTTCCTCGACGGATAAACGAAAAAATAGATTGCTGATAATTGTTTACGTCGATCCATTCAAACCCTTCGCTCATGTGGTCAAGTTGATATAATGGCTTAGAGCGTTTATAAATATGAATAAGCTCTTTTACATACGAATTCATCTTCTTATGCATGTCATAATCAAGCAAATTCCAATCTAGCTGTTCTTTGTCTTTCCATTCCGAAAACTGGCCGAGTTCTGATCCCATAAACAAAAGCTTTTTTCCAGGGTGGCAAACCATGTACCCTAGCAACAAACGCAATTGGGCAAATTTCTGCCAGTAATTCCCCGGCATTTTATCCAGCAAAGATTTTTTTCCATGGACAACTTCATCATGGGAAAACGGCAAAATAAAGTTTTCGGAAAAAGCATAAAGAAGCGAAAAGGTTACTTTATTGTGTTTAGAAGACCTATATTCAGAAGGAGTCTCCATGTATTCCAAAATGTCATTCATCCAGCCCATATTCCATTTGTAGTTAAATCCAAGGCCGCCGTAATGAACGGGAGCAGTCACCTGCGGCCAATCTGTTGAATCCTCTGCAATCATAAGGATGGTTGGATCGTATTGAAAGATCACTTTATTTAATTTTTTTAGAAAGCCGATGCCATAAGGATTGGCATGATTTCCTTCTGAATTCGGCCAATAAATGATATTGGCCACAGCATCAACCCGAAAACCGTCTATATGAAAATAATCAATCCAAAACAAAGCATTCGAAATAAGAAAACTTTGAACTTCCGTTTTCCCAAGATCAAAATTTGCAGTACCCCAGACCGGATTTTCACGGTCATGACTATTTTGATATTCATACAGATGGGTCCCATCAAACCGATAAAGTCCATGGCCGTCTTTGCAAAAATGGCCGGGCACCCAATCAAGAATGACGCCAATGTCATTCTGGTGGCACTGATCTACAAAATACATGAAATCATGAGGAGTTCCATATCTGCTTGTTACTGAAAAATACCCAGTTCCTTGGTAACCCCATGAGTCGTCAAGCGGGTGTTCGACAAGTGGGAGCAATTCTATATGTGTATATCCATGCTCCCGCACATAAGGGATCAGATCAGCAGCCAATTCTCGATATGTATAAAAACTTCCATCTTTTTTCTTTTTCCACGATCCTGCGTGTACCTCGTAAATCATAACTGGCTCTGAATAGACCGGTTTTTTCGTTTTCTTTAGCTTCCATTCATGATCGTTCCATGTAAATCCTTCAAGGGAATAAACAATCGATGCGGTGTTTGGCCTAAGTTCCGAATAAAAAGCAAACGGATCAGATTTTAAAAACCTTTCTCCATTTTTAGTAAATATTTCATACTTATACATACAACCTTCCAAGTTTTCCTCCACTAAGAGCATCCAAATACCTTCCTTATTTACTCTATGAAAGGTATACCCTTCTCCATTCCAATTATTAAATTCGCCGACTAATCTGATAGTTTCAGCGTTTGGAGCCCAGACACAAAACCTTGTCCAAATTTTTTCGTTCACTCTAACAAGATGTGCCCCAAACAACCGATAACTTTCATACAACGTGCCTTCGTGAAATAAATGGATTTGATAATCTGTAGGTAAAAACGTATTTATTTTCATCTGTTTCTCCATCCTATTCATATTTCACTTACTTTCCTGATTATATTCGAGTTATGAAAAAAAATTCCTTGTAAAATATTATTAAATTTTTTGACAATAACTTCAGTGTTTTGTAAAGATTCGGCACATCATTTCCAATATCGCTATGTTTCGGCATATTTTTTTACACATCGAGACAAAATAAGCTAATAAAACAAAACGTTTACTGAAAAGAGAATAATAATTTATATGACAAACGAGGAAGAAAAAAAATTAATGCAGGAACATCCAGAAGAAATAAAACCTTTTTTCGAAGCTCCAGACGGCAAAATTCTGGCAATCGGGGATCAATTTCGCGGCCCTTATACAGGAATATTTTCAGACTTTGATTTAGAAAACCCGAGCAGACCTTTGCGGAAAAAAGATGATCGGCTGATTGATTAATAACAAAAATAAGCTATAAAATGAAAAAAGCTGTTAACACAACGTCAACAGCTTTTTTCATATGACCCGTACGGGATTCGAACCCGTGTTACCGCCGTGAAAGGGCGGTGTCTTAACCACTTGACCAACGGGCCTTATTCAATTATATGGTGGAGAAGGCGGGATTCGAACCCGCGCGCCGCATATTTGCGACCTAACGGTTTAGCAAACCGTCCTCTTCAGCCACTTGAGTACTTCTCCAGATGGCTCCGCAGGTAGGATTCGAACCTACGACCGTTCGGTTAACAGCCGAATGCTCTACCACTGAGCTACTGCGGAATGGTGGGCCTAAATGGACTTGAACCATCGACCTCACGCTTATCAGGCGTGCGCTCTAACCAGCTGAGCTATAGGCCCATTTTGGAGCGGGTGATGGGAATCGAACCCACGACAACAGCTTGGAAGGCTGTGGTTTTACCACTAAACTACACCCGCATATTTCGTTTATTGATGGGGCGACTAGTGGGAATCGAACCCACGAATGTCGGAGCCACAATCCGATGCGTTAACCACTTCGCCATAGCCGCCATCATGAAAAAGTAAAAGCAGTTAACGGCTCAAAATGGTGGCTCGGGACGGAATCGAACCGCCGACACAAGGATTTTCAGTCCTTTGCTCTACCGACTGAGCTACCGAGCCATACTTATTATTACTTATTATATGGCGGTCCCGACGGGAATCGAACCCGCGATCTCCTGCGTGACAGGCAGGCATGTTAACCGCTACACTACGGGACCCAGATTGCGGGGGCAGGATTTGAACCTGCGACCTTCGGGTTATGAGCCCGACGAGCTACCGGACTGCTCCACCCCGCGATAGTAATATTTAAAGTAATATGGCGGAGGAAGAGGGATTCGAACCCCCGCGGGCTTTGACACCCCTGTCGGTTTTCAAGACCGATCCCTTCAGCCAGACTTGGGTATTCCTCCATTTTAAGATGGTGGACCTTGTAGGACTCGAACCTACGACCGGACGGTTATGAGCCGTCTGCTCTAACCAGCTGAGCTAAAGGTCCTCTATTTGGTAGCGGCGGAGGGGATCGAACCCCCGACCTCACGGGTATGAACCGTACGCTCTAGCCAGCTGAGCTACGCCGCCAAAAATATATCTTATATGATGGTGGAGCCTAGCGGGATCGAACCGCTGACCTCCTGCGTGCAAAGCAGGCGCTCTCCCAGCTGAGCTAAGGCCCCTCATGTTTAAATGGTCGGGAAGACAGGATTCGAACCTGCGACCCCATGGTCCCAAACCATGTGCTCTACCAAGCTGAGCTACTTCCCGAATATAATGGCGCGCCCGACAGGAGTCGAACCCATAACCTTCTGATCCGTAGTCAGACGCTCTATCCAATTGAGCTACGGGCGCATTTTTAAGATACTTAATGGTGCCGAGGACCGGAATCGAACCGGTACGGTAGTCACCTACCGCAGGATTTTAAGTCCTGTGCGTCTGCCAGTTCCGCCACCCCGGCATAATGGAGCGGAAGACGGGACTCGAACCCGCGACCCCCACCTTGGCAAGGTGGTGTTCTACCACTGAACTACTTCCGCATACCATAATCTTAAGTGCGGGTGAAGGGAGTCGAACCCCCACGCCTTGCGGCGCCAGATCCTAAGTCTGGTGCGTCTGCCAATTCCGCCACACCCGCTAAATTTTAATGGTGAGCCATGGAGGATTCGAACCTCCGACCCTCTGATTAAAAGTCAGATGCTCTACCGACTGAGCTAATGGCTCTTGTTTCAATTTATATCTAAGAATAAGGCTCACCATTGGTTCAATTATGCCCCGTCTCAGATAGTTTAAATGTGAATCTGGTGCCGGCGAGAGGAATCGAACCCCCAACCTACTGATTACAAGTCAGTTGCTCTGCCAATTGAGCTACACCGGCATTAAATAACTTGTCCATAAATTGTATGGTGGAGGATGACGGGATCGAACCGCCGACCCCCTGCTTGTAAGGCAGGTGCTCTCCCAGCTGAGCTAATCCTCCGTTTTAAAAAGCCTGGCAGCGTCCTACTCTCGCAGGGGCAATGCCCCAACTACCATCGGCGCTGAGAAGCTTAACTTCCGTGTTCGGTATGGGAACGGGTGTGACCTTCTCGCCATCGCCACCAGGCTAAGCAAGCAAAGACATAATTTATTATAATGCCTTTTTTGATTTTTTCAAGAGGAAATTTCATTCTCTCAAAACTAGATAATGTTATGAAGAAGCATGAAGAACGAAGAGTATCATTTGCGGACTTCTTCCGCTTTTTAATTTGGTTAAGTCCTCGATCGATTAGTATCTGTCAGCTCCACGTGTCGCCACGCTTCCACCTCAGACCTATCAACCTGATCATCTTTCAGGGATCTTACTAGCTTGACGCTATGGGAAATCTCATCTTGAGGGGGGCTTCATGCTTAGATGCTTTCAGCACTTATCCCGTCCGCACATAGCTACCCAGCTATGCCTTTGGCAAGACAACTGGTACACCAGCGGTGCGTCCATCCCGGTCCTCTCGTACTAAGGACAGCTCCTCTCAAATTTCCTGCGCCCGCGACGGATAGGGACCGAACTGTCTCACGACGTTCTGAACCCAGCTCGCGTACCGCTTTAATGGGCGAACAGCCCAACCCTTGGGACCGACTACAGCCCCAGGATGCGATGAGCCGACATCGAGGTGCCAAACCTCCCCGTCGATGTGGACTCTTGGGGGAGATAAGCCTGTTATCCCCGGGGTAGCTTTTATCCGTTGAGCGATGGCCCTTCCATGCGGAACCACCGGATCACTAAGCCCGACTTTCGTCCCTGCTCGACTTGTAGGTCTCGCAGTCAAGCTCCCTTATGCCTTTACACTCTGCGAATGATTTCCAACCATTCTGAGGGAACCTTTGGGCGCCTCCGTTACTTTTTAGGAGGCGACCGCCCCAGTCAAACTGCCCACCTGACACTGTCTCCCGCCCCGATCAGGGGCGCGGGTTAGAATTTCAATACAGCCAGGGTAGTATCCCACCGACGCCTCCACCGAAGCTGGCGCTCCGGCTTCTCAGGCTCCTACCTATCCTGTACAAGCTGTACCAAAATTCAATATCAGGCTGCAGTAAAGCTCCACGGGGTCTTTCCGTCCTGTCGCGGGTAACCTGCATCTTCACAGGTACTATAATTTCACCGAGTCTCTCGTTGAGACAGTGCCCAGATCGTTACGCCTTTCGTGCGGGTCGGAACTTACCCGACAAGGAATTTCGCTACCTTAGGACCGTTATAGTTACGGCCGCCGTTTACTGGGGCTTCGATTCAGAGCTTCGCTTTTAGCTAACCCCTCCTCTTAACCTTCCAGCACCGGGCAGGCGTCAGCCCCTATACTTCGCCTTGCGGCTTCGCAGAGACCTGTGTTTTTGCTAAACAGTCGCCTGGGCCTATTCACTGCGGCTTTTCCGGGCTATGCACCCAGAAAAGCACCCCTTCTCCCGAAGTTACGGGGTCATTTTGCCGAGTTCCTTAACGAGAGTTCTCTCGCTCACCTTAGGATTCTCTCCTCGCCTACCTGTGTCGGTTTGCGGTACGGGCACCTTTTTCCTCGCTAGAGGCTTTTCTTGGCAGTGTGGAATCAGGAACTTCGGTACTACATTTCCCTCGCCGTCACAGCTCCGCCTTCTGCTAACGGGATTTGCCTCGTTAGCGGCCTAACTGCTTGGACGCGCTAATCCAGCAGCGCGCTTGCCCTATCCTCCTGCGTCCCCCCATCGCTCAAACGGAAAAGAGGTGGTACAGGAATATCAACCTGTTGTCCATCGCCTACGCCTTTCGGCCTCGGCTTAGGTCCCGACTAACCCTGAGCGGACGAGCCTTCCTCAGGAAACCTTAGGCATTCGGTGGATGGGATTCTCACCCATCTTTCGCTACTCATACCGGCATTCTCACTTCTAAGCGCTCCACCAGTCCTTCCGGTCTAGCTTCAACGCCCTTAGAACGCTCTCCTACCGCGGACACCAAACGGTGTCCACCCACAGCTTCGGTGATACGTTTAGCCCCGGTACATTTTCGGCGCAGAGTCACTCGACCAGTGAGCTATTACGCACTCTTTAAATGGTGGCTGCTTCTAAGCCAACATCCTGGTTGTCTAAGCAACTCCACATCCTTTTCCACTTAACGTATACTTTGGGACCTTAGCTGGTGGTCTGGGCTGTTTCCCTTTTGACTACGGATCTTATCACTCGTAGTCTGACTCCCAAGGATAAGTCTTTGGCATTCGGAGTTTGTCTGAATTCGGTAACCCGATGAGGGCCCCTAGTCCAAACAGTGCTCTACCTCCAAGACTCTCACACTTGAGGCTAGCCCTAAAGCTATTTCGGAGAGAACCAGCTATCTCCAAGTTCGATTGGAATTTCTCCGCTACCCACACCTCATCCCCGCACTTTTCAACGTGCGTGGGTTCGGGCCTCCATCCAGTGTTACCTGGACTTCACCCTGGACATGGGTAGATCACCTGGTTTCGGGTCTACGACCACATACTCATTCGCCCTATTCAGACTTGCTTTCGCTGCGGCTCCGTCTCTTCGACTTAACCTTGCATGTGATCGTAACTCGCCGGTTCATTCTACAAAAGGCACGCCATCACCCATGAATGGGCTCTGACTACTTGTAGGCACACGGTTTCAGGTTCTCTTTCACTCCCCTCCCGGGGTGCTTTTCACCTTTCCCTCACGGTACTGGTTCACTATCGGTCACTAGGGAGTATTTAGCCTTGGGAGATGGTCCTCCCTGCTTCCGACGGGATTTCACGTGTCCCGCCGTACTCAGGATCCACTCAGGAGGGAACGAAGTTTCGACTACAGGGTTATTACCTTCTCTGACGGGCCTTTCCAGACCTCTTCGTCTACTCCGTTCCTTTGTAACTCCATGTTGAGTGTCCTACAACCCCAGGAGGCAAGCCTCCTGGTTTGGGCTGTTCCCGTTTCGCTCGCCGCTACTCAGGGAATCGCGTTTGCTTTCTCTTCCTCCGGGTACTTAGATGTTTCAGTTCCCCGGGTCTGCCCTCCTAACCCTATGGATTCAGGCTAGGATCCTATCCCATTACGGATAGGGGGTTTCCCCATTCGGAAATCTCCGGATCAACGCTTACTTACAGCTCCCCGAAGCATATCGGTGTTAGTCCCGTCCTTCATCGGCTCCTAGTGCCAAGGCATCCACCGTGCGCCCTTTCTAACTTAACCTTCAAGGTTTGAAACCTAAAATGGCGATACTCGGTTCTTCTTTTGCCTTCTTCACATTATCTAGTTTTCAAAGAACGAAGTTCTGAGGAATTGCTCCCTCAAAACTAAACAAACAAAAGCGTTCAACTGTTCTGTTGTAATGTCTAGCTACGGCTCCTAGCCTCTCGAGTCGCTTCGCTTCTTCTGTCAAAGTCTTTTGGACTTTTCCGCCAGAAGCTCCAGCGCTTGTCGAGGCTAACCAGTCGCCTTCGCTTTTCGTATAATCCTTAGAAAGGAGGTGATCCAGCCGCACCTTCCGATACGGCTACCTTGTTACGACTTCACCCCAATCATCTGTCCCACCTTAGGCGGCTGGCTCCTTGCGGTTACCTCACCGACTTCGGGTGTTACAGACTCTCGTGGTGTGACGGGCGGTGTGTACAAGGCCCGGGAACGTATTCACCGCGGCATGCTGATCCGCGATTACTAGCGATTCCGGCTTCATGCAGGCGAGTTGCAGCCTGCAATCCGAACTGAGAATGGTTTTTTGGGATTGGCTCAGCCTCGCGGCATCGCAGCCCTTTGTACCATCCATTGTAGCACGTGTGTAGCCCAGGTCATAAGGGGCATGATGATTTGACGTCATCCCCACCTTCCTCCGGTTTGTCACCGGCAGTCACCTTAGAGTGCCCAACTGAATGCTGGCAACTAAGGTCAAGGGTTGCGCTCGTTGCGGGACTTAACCCAACATCTCACGACACGAGCTGACGACAACCATGCACCACCTGTCACTCTGTCCCCCGAAGGGGAACGTCCTGTCTCCAGGATTGTCAGAGGATGTCAAGACCTGGTAAGGTTCTTCGCGTTGCTTCGAATTAAACCACATGCTCCACCGCTTGTGCGGGCCCCCGTCAATTCCTTTGAGTTTCAGCCTTGCGGCCGTACTCCCCAGGCGGAGTGCTTAATGCGTTAGCTGCAGCACTAAAGGGCGGAAACCCTCTAACACTTAGCACTCATCGTTTACGGCGTGGACTACCAGGGTATCTAATCCTGTTCGCTCCCCACGCTTTCGCGCCTCAGCGTCAGTTACAGACCAGAGAGCCGCCTTCGCCACTGGTGTTCCTCCACATCTCTACGCATTTCACCGCTACACGTGGAATTCCGCTCTCCTCTTCTGCACTCAAGTTCCCCAGTTTCCAATGACCCTCCACGGTTGAGCCGTGGGCTTTCACATCAGACTTAAGGAACCGCCTGCGCGCGCTTTACGCCCAATAATTCCGGACAACGCTTGCCACCTACGTATTACCGCGGCTGCTGGCACGTAGTTAGCCGTGGCTTTCTGGTCAGGTACCGTCAAGGCACCGCCCTATTCGAACGGTACTTGTTCTTCCCTGACAACAGAGCTTTACGACCCGAAGGCCTTCTTCGCTCACGCGGCGTTGCTCCGTCAGACTTTCGTCCATTGCGGAAGATTCCCTACTGCTGCCTCCCGTAGGAGTCTGGGCCGTGTCTCAGTCCCAGTGTGGCCGATCACCCTCTCAGGTCGGCTACGCATCGTCGCCTTGGTGAGCCGTTACCTCACCAACTAGCTAATGCGCCGCGGGCCCATCTGTAAGTGATAGCCGAAGCCATCTTTCAGCTCTTTCCCATGCGGGAAAGAGGATTATCCGGTATTAGCTCCGGTTTCCCGAAGTTATCCCAGTCTTACAGGCAGGTTGCCCACGTGTTACTCACCCGTCCGCCGCTGACTTCAGGGAGCAAGCTCCCATCGGTCCGCTCGACTTGCATGTATTAGGCACGCCGCCAGCGTTCGTCCTGAGCCAGGATCAAACTCTCCAATAAAAGAGTAAGATATGCTCATAAATAATAAAATTAACGCTATCCAGTTTCGGCTCCCAGCTAAATAGCTACTTGAATTAGCTTCATCGCAATTTTGCGCAAAGCATGACCTTTAGGTGATGCTTTAAGCAGCGAGGTCATTTCGCTTCTTCTGTCAAAGTCTTTAAGGACTTTGACAGAAGAAGCTCCAATGCCCTTCGAAGCTAACCGGTCGCCTCCACTTTTAAACGTTGACGCTTTTGTTTGTTCAGTTTTCAAAGAACAATTCTTTGCCGCCGCTCAAAAGCGACTTTTTTAATTTAACATAAAATTTTAATTCGTGTCAACATATTTTTTGTATTTCTTTTTCCTCATGTCGAGGACAAGAAATAATATAACACGTGTGCAAAATGTTTGCAATATAATTTTTCAAAAATAGCAATAAAATTATTTTTTCCCTTTTCATTCCACTTCAATTCTAATCTTCTCTGTTAATCATTTGCCAAGAGAATACTTTTTTTACGAGGAATAAAAAACAGGAATTATTATAGATATCCACAAATTATCAACAATGAAGTGTATAACTTGTTGCTGAAACATGAAATACAAATCTTCTTATCCACAAGTGTGCATAAATTTATTCACGTTATCCACAAATATTGAGCACTAAAAGAACATTATGATTAATAAAATTCAAATAAATGCATTACCTATTGAAAAATGAGAATATGCAATAATCAATCGCTCTATATTTATGTATTAAAAAAAGTAATCCCCTGCCGAAGGGGGATTACTTTATAAAGATAATCTTTTTGCTCCTTCAATTCATATGGAATTTTCCTGCATCCGTTTTACCTTCACTTTTCTTTCATCTATTAAGAATAAAGAAATACCAATAACGACAACTAGTCCGCCGATAATTTGGGTAGCTATCACGTGCTCGCCCAGTAATAAATATGCTAAAATTGTCGCTCCAACCGGTTCAAAAAGAATAGCCATCGAGATAGTTGATGTGCTGAGCCACTTTAAGGACCAATTAAATAACGTATGCCCTAATAGCGTCGGAATGAGTGCCAGCAAAATAAAATAAATCCAGTCTTTTCTCTCTGCAGGTATAATAGACTCATTGACAGCCAGGATATAAATAAAAAGCGCAAGGGTACTGATGTTATAAACAACAAAAGTATAAGTGATTAGAGACAGCCTTTTCCGCACTGTTTGGCCAAACAGTAAATAGGCGGTTGCCAGAGCACAAGCTGCAAGAGCCAAAAAATCTCCTAATAAAGCGGCTCCGCTGATTTGAAAATCACCCCAGCTAATAATTACACTCCCAACAACTGCGATAATTCCGCTTAAAATAGCTTTAACCGATATTTTTTCCTTAAAGAAAAAATATGTCCCAACAAAGGCAAATATAGGCTGCAAAGTCACAAGAACTGTCGAGCTTGCAACCGACGTGAAATTTAGAGACTCAAACCAAAGGATAAAATGAAAAGCTAAAAATAAACCGGCTACAATCGAATAAAGCCAGTCTCTCCTCGTAATATGACGGATCTCGCCGATATATTTCAAAAGAAACAGTGGCATCATAAAAAGAACTGAAAACAATAACCTATAAAAAGCAATCACACTCGAGGGCGAAGCTGCTACCTTTACAAGAATGGCAGATGTTGAAACAGCTATGACCCCAATTGCGAGGGCAAGGTATGGATTTACTTTCTGATCCTGCATAATTAAACTCCTTTGCCTTATGGTTTAATAAGGTTTAAACCAATTTATAACTTAAAAAGGGTTCATTCCTATGAAACTTGCATTTTTTTGTATACGTTTTTTATCCGGTTTTTACTCCAAGTTCTCAACTTCCACCTGGGTAACACCTGCTAATGATTTCAATTTGTGATAAACTTCTGTTGTATAGACATTTTTATTTGTGGTAATAACACCACTGATCGTAACGTCATCCTTTTCTTCTTTCAATTTAATTCTCTTTATTCCTATTTTTCTACCTTTCATTTCTATCAATAAATTGGTTAAATCTGTTGTTTTATCAATGATTAACTTGACTTTGATTTCTTTTTCACTTAGCTTTTTTGGTCCAATCCACTCAAACAGAAAAGGTACGATTTTGACCCCGATGATAATAAAAATTACACCTAGTAACGCCTCTATGTAAAAACCGGCACCAATAGCTATTCCGATTCCTGCGGAAGCTAAAACCAAAGCAGCCGTTGTTAAACCCGATATCGCTTCATTGCTTCTTCGTAAAATCACACCTGCCCCCAAAAACCCAATTCCACTAATGATATAAGACGGTATGCGCCCAGGGTCCATTGGACGAGAGTATTCTTTAGAATAAAGAAAAGCGGACTCATACGATACAATCGTTAATAAACAAGCCATAACCGATACAATTTGGCATGTTTTTAAACCTAAAGGCTTCCCTTTCAATTCCCTTTCTAATCCAATGACTAAACCTGCTATTGCAGCAAAAATTAATTTGATCAACACTTCATTTTTTATAGTCAAATCGACAGTATGATTCATTTTCTCTCCTCCTTTAACCCTTTTTAAAATTTTGTTTATTTTAAAAATATAACATAATTAAAGTAATTAGTTTTTAAAAACATGTTTGTTTGATTTCATTTTCTTAAAAAATTTGAACTGAAACATGATTAATATGAAAGATTGTAAACAGTTTACCAAAATTTCATCAGTTTTTTAATAAATTTTCCTATTGCATAGAAAGTAAGATACCGCTATAATATCTTTTGTACCTCATATGGGGCATTAGCTCAGCTGGGAGAGCGCTTGCATGGCATGCAAGAGGTCAGCGGTTCGAGCCCGCTATGCTCCATTCCGCGCAAAACGAACGCTAATCGAACGGAAAGTTATAAACAACGTACGTTTATATATCCTTTTAGAGCAACGGTCTCTTTTTCGACTACATCGGAATGGAGGCCGTTTTTTATTTTCACTCGAAAAAAGACGAGATAAACGCGTTAAATTATATCGAACAAAAAAGCGCAAGAAAGTTCAAAAACGATTATATTGCACTATTTGAGCAGTCTTTTTTGAACGGCGTTTGCACAAATAATCAGTCGTTTAAGCCCCTCCTTTTCGCATCCTTTTCATCCTTTCGTGTAATTATGTTTAAATGAGCTAATAACTTTGATTTTTCATTTTAAAATATTTAAATATTATTAGAATTTTATAGAAAATAATATGGCGAAGTTTATAATAGACTGCGGTTGGAAAATGTTAATCATTCCATTATCCAATACCAATATTTACTGTATGGTCTATGTAATACTGTAGTAGTTAAAGTACTTCTCCTTATAAAGTACGGTTTTTTTATAAAGTAACTATCTGAATGAACGGTGAAGGAGGAATAAAATGACTGAATTCTTTGAGCATGGCCATTCCAAATGTCCTATCGAAAAGACTATGAGTGTTATAGGTGGAAAGTGGACATTTATTATTCTTAGAGACCTCTTTTATGGTCCAAAGCGATATAGTGAATTGCAAAAGTCATTAAAAAGAATTAGTCCTAGAACTCTTTCAAAGCGATTAAAAGAGTTAGAAAATGAAGGGATTATAATGCGGAAGATTTACTCAGAAATTCCACCACACGTAGAATACTCTCTAACAGAAAAAGGTCAGGCCCTCCGTCCCATTTTTGATGCAATGAAAGACTGGGGAAATGCATGGGACGTGTTAAGTATTAAGGAGAAAAATGACTCTTAGTTTCAAAACCGATATAGACTTAGAACTTGAGATGATCCTGCTGTCCTGACGTTCGTATTAGTTCAATTAAGTAAGATAAATTGGTCAGTGTTATATGAATAGACGAAATATAATGATGTTTCTTAAATATGATTGCACAGTAGAACATACATTTTTTCTAAGACTTTACAGATGCATTTTTTTTTAAAATATGCTATATTGTTTTTCGTCAGATTACGAATTCCATTTAGCGGATGTGGCGGAATGGCAGACGCGCTAGATTCAGGTTCTAGTGGTAGCAATACCGTGGGGGTTCAAGTCCCTTCATCCGCATCTTTTGTTAGCAAGGCTTCAACCTTTTTATGGTTGAAGTCTTCTTAAATCACTCTGCTTATTTCATTTCAGGGATATCCGTATTCACTCCCTTTAAAGCTTCTCGATCGGGAAGTAGCTCAGCTTGGCAGAGCACCACGTTCGGGACGTGGGGGTCGCAGGTTCAAATCCTGTCTTCCCGACCACATTAAAAATGCGGGTGTAGTTTAATGGTAGAATTTCAGCTTCCCAAGCTGACGGCGGGGGTTCGATTCCCCTCACCCGCTCTGCAGCTAGTTGAACGAAATAATCATTCTATCATTCTGGAGAAGTACCCAAGTGGTTTAAGGGGGCGCACTCGAAATGCGCTAGGACGGGCAACCGTCGCGTGAGTTCGAATCTCACCTTCTCCGCTTGATTTATGCGTTGCTAAAGTCTCTGTCTTATATTGATGAAAGAAAATGCCGGATTTTCTTCCGGCATTTTTTGCATTTTACTATAAACATTCAGTTTTTTACTTCTTTTTTTAAATAACTGGAGGAATGTTTGTAATTAAACAAATATTGACATGTAACCAAAGGGTTTTATATACATTAACACGAAACCTTTTGGTTACATATTTATTCAACATGGAGGAAAGTTATATGGATATTAATCAGCCAAGCAAAGTTCCAGACATTCGCAAAACCACCGTATTTAATGCTCCGATTCATAAAGTGTGGGAAGCCGTAGCAACTACAGAAGGCATCGCTGCATGGTTTATGCCAAATAATTTTGAGCCAAAAGTTGGATATGAATTCACTTTGCAGTCACCTTTTGGGCCATCGCCTTGCAAAGTTCTTGAACTCGACCCGCCTTATCGACTTTCTTTTTCGTGGGATAAGAGTTGGCGTGTTTCTCTTGAATTAAAGGAACTAGAAGGAAAAACAGAATTTACGCTTATTCATTCCGGTTGGGGAGATCCGGATGAAATTATTCAAAAAGCAGGAGAAACAAATTCTGTAATAAGAAACCGAATGAACGATGGGTGGGATTCGATTGTAAACAACAAACTGCGAAAAGTAGTTGAGGGTTAATGTCAACTGCAAAAAAACATGATATTTTTCAAGCAATTGCTGATCCTACCCGTCGTAAAATGCTGCGACTTCTCGCTGAAAAGGAAATGCCTGTCACTGTAATAAGCAAACACTTTCCTATGAGTCGTACAGCAGTTTCTAAACATTTACGAATTCTTTCGGAATCGAAACTTGTCAGTGTGAAGAATGCGGGAAGAGAGAAGATATATAAACTCCAGCCGGAGACGCTTCTCGAACTAAAAGATTGGCTTTCCTTTTTCGAGCAATTTTAGGAAAATAAGGTTTCAATGCTTCAACATTTTGTGGAAAACGAGGAAATAGACAATTTAAATCTTATAGTACCTAACAAAAAGACATCTAAAAATTCATGATAAGAAAAATAAGAGCAGTTGGTCCTGCCCTTGATCTAGAAATAATAAAGGTAAGCACATATTAAACATGACTAATATGTGTTTACCTTTCAATTTTAAAGATTATTATTTTTATGCCTTCTTAAATGGCAGCATTAAAATGTATGGGCTAAGTCCTTAGCGTGGGCAATAGCATTTTCTTTAATTTCATTAGCTTTGTCAGGCATTGCGTTGTGTCCTTCAATAAATAAGCCTTCAAAAGAAGGAACACCGAAGAATTTCATCATCACGCCAAGATATCTGTGTCCCATTTCCAATTCAACTGCAGGACCTTCTGAGTAAATACCGCCGCGTGCCTGAATGTGTAATGCTTTTTTATCTGTTAAAAGGCCAATTGGCCCCTGTTCTGTATATTTAAAAGTTTTTCCTGCGACAGCAACTGAATCAAGATATGCTTTCATGACTGGAGGGAATGAAAAGTTCCATAAAGGTGTTACAAATACGTATTTATCTGCCTCGATGAACTGTTCGCACAACTCTGAAAGCCGGCCGACTTTTGCTTTCTCTTCAGCGGTAAGTTCTTCAAATGCCTGTCCAGAACGAAGTTTCTCCCAACCACTTAAAACATCAGCATCAATTTGCGGAATGTTTTCTTTATATAAATCAATATGAACCACTTCATCGTTCGGGTTGACTTCTTTATAAGTTTCGATAAATGCTTTTCCTGCTGCCATGCTGTAGGATTGTGTTTCATTTAGCGGGTGCGCCGTGATGTACAAAACTTTTGCCATGATGTTTTTTCACCTTTCTTTAATTAATTTTTTTTTGACCTTTTAGTTTTCATCAAAAAACTAAAAAACAGTCAAATAATTTTATCTTGAATTAAATTATTTTTAATTCGAGATAAATAATACTAAAATTATTTTATCAAATCAACTATTTTGTCTCTAAAAAATATAAAAAGGATTTGCCTGAAATGACAAATCCTTTTTATATTACTGATTATTAACATATGAATAAGGATTACGGCCAATGTTTTTTCGCATTTCATCAGTAATCTCAAAAAGATCATTTTCTGTAGATTCAATGGAAGCTGTTTGCTCAAGTTGAACGCTGCCATCATAATGAATAGGCTTTTGCTCCAATAATTTTCACCTCCACAAACGATTGGTCTACTTATTTACGTTCTTACTTTTTCATTCGTCTGGATATATTTTACCATTTATACTAAAAATTTTGAATATTTAATAAATATTTTTTTTTATTAATAATCTCTATAAATTTAAAGGTCTTGATCTTTACTGCCTAAGCCATTATAATAAAAACCTGATGTCCCAGTAGCTCAGCAGGATAGAGCAACAGTTTCCTAAACTGTAGGTCGGGAGTTCGAATCTCTCCTGGGACGTTACATTAAGTCGAGAAAATCCCTTATATATCAAGGGGTTTCCTTTTTTGTTTACTTGGTTTTTTATTTCCAAAATAGTGAATTGGGGTCGAATTGGGGCAGAATTTATTTTTTTATATTAGAAATTAAAAAATTAGTGCCATTACAATCAAAAAACCGGTCATTATTAGCAAATCCCTCTCTCCATCAGATAGGAACTTTGTTTGTACAAAGTAACTTCCATAACTACCCTTCACTTTGACACATTTTATTTCTCTAACCGATCCGTATTTGATTCCTTCTGACGTTCGGATTTGGACCGTTTCTTTCACTATTAGCCCATATGGAATTAACAATTTAAGATAGGAATTTATTATAGTTGTTGTTCTAGTTGTATTCCATTTTCAAAGATAGTTCTCATAATATTTCACTCGCCTTAACTACACTATAATTTTTGTGATTTACCACGGTGAAAGGTGTTTCAAGACCTAAATTTGCGGCAATGGATTTATTTATATTCACTAAAGCACTATTATCTCTTATTTTGAACACAACTCCCTTTAACTTTATTCCGTTTCTTAAAAAAATAATTACATCACCTTTTTGAGCCATCTTAACCACTGCTAAAAAGTCCCCCTTTTCAAGTTTATTTAATAGGATTTCTAAAAATAGAATCAACAACCTGCCTATCATTTCAATCAAACCTTATTCTATTACATACCACTATCTAAATAACGGATATTGGCATATCCTTTTTTTCGACGGTACCAGATGATCAGAATCGCCACAAAGATTAAAACGACGGAAACGACTTGTGCCATCCGTAAATTCTCCGTAAGCATTAAGCTATCCGTTCTCATTCCTTCGATAAAAAAACGGCCGAACGAGTAGTAGATCATATAAGTCAAAAACAACTCGCCGCGCCTTAAATTTAGCCGTCGGAGGAACATTAGAACGATAAAACCTCCAAAATTCCAAAGTGACTCATATAAAAAAGTCGGATGCTAATGCGTCCCGTCTATGTACATCTGGTTAATAATAAAATCGGGCAAATACAGATTTTCGAGAAATTCCCGTGATACGGGTCCCCCGTGGGCTTCCTGATTAATAAAATTTCCCCAGCGTCCTATTGCCTGACCTAGAATGAGACTCGGTGCTAAAATGTCGGCAAGTTTCCAGAACGAAATTTGTCGTACTTTCGAAAACACGATGATCGTCAATACCGCACCGATTAGTACACCGTGCATGGCCAGTCCGCCTTCCCGGATAGCAAAAATTTTAATGGGATGTTCGGCATAATATTCCCATTTAAAAATGACGTAATAAATGCGTGCGAATATGATTGAAACAGGAAATGCATAAATGACGAGATCGGCAAAGGTTTCTTTTGGCAGATCACGTCGCTCGCTTTCACGCATGGCGAGCCATAGGCCGAGAAGGGCGCCGGCAATGATAATAACACCATACCAGTAAAGTTGGATCGGACCGAGATCGATCGCAACCCTGTCGATCGGTTCAATCGTAGTTTCCATATTCTCACTCCTCTTTACATAAGATACCCTTCAATTTTTATTCTGTAAGATCTAAATCTTACTTTTTTATGCCATTGGCACCTGGGGGATGACTTGCCCTTCAATACGTTCAAAGATGTCATCTAAATCAGGGCCTGTTATTGTGAGACCGTGATTTTTAAGTCCAATGATTGCTCTGGATGGATCATTGGCATTTCGTACTAGATCTGCTACAGTTTCCGCCAATTGAATTGTACCGCAAGGGTAGTTGATTTCCGTTGCTTTTACCCCATCCATCCATGCATGAATATGCACTATTGCCCCTACTTTTGGATGTTCTTTATAAATCATCCAATGTTCAATCGCATCAACCGACGCTCTTCTTGGAGAAATACTCGGAGGAACACTTATTTCCATCGCATTTTTCTTCGAATTAAATCCTTTGATGTGTAAAATGTCTTGACCAATTACTCGCATATTCGCTTTGTTGACTCCGCTGGCGCTCATCCAAAAACTTCTGTCATCGTGTCGGCTGCTTAGATTTCCATAGCTAAGGCCGCCGATCCCGTACAATTTTTTTAATTGGCGCATATCACGAGATGATAAATATTTTTCGAGTGGAAATGGTGCAGGCAATAAATTCATTTGATCTAATTTTTTACCTGCTAGGTACATTTTTTGTGTGATTTCGTTGCCATTCCATAATTTTTGATCCAAATCATCCACAAAATCATTGTCAATAACTAATTGAGACGATGCAACCGGTTCCAATCTTTCATAAATCTTTTGGAAAAAGTCTTCTTTTTCTTTACTTTGGTAACTTAATTTGTAAAATCCTTGTTCAGGAGTGATGAAATAAACATCTGTTTTTTCCTTGTTGTTTACAATGAAAATTAAATGGTTCGCTAACGATCTGATTAAATAAGGATAAGCAGCCTCAAATATATTCTCCGGTTCTTCATTCTTCTCTAGTATAGATACGACAAAAGTCGCCTTTGCTTTTCTGCGAAAAGGACGTGGATTTTCTTGGTCGATCACATGAAATACAATCCTAATATCATCAACCGGCTCTTCAAAAAATTCGTATCCCTCAGTTGAAAATTTTTCTTTTAATCCTTCCGTATACCATGTAAGAAAAGGAGTTTTTTCGGCACCTGTTATTGTAAAGTTCTTCATTTTGTTTTCCTCCCTAATTTCTATTAAGATCTTGAATGTTAGGGTTCAAAAACCACTTTGATTGCTGCACGATTTTTCTTATTTAAAGCAGTATCAAGTGCATTTCGGTAATCTTCTAATGGAAATCGGTGAGTAACTAATGGTGATAGATCGACTTTTCCAACACGCATTAATTCAATTGCTATGTCAAACGTTCGTACTCTTTTTCCTTGAAACGCTTCCGTACTATAAGCAAAGCTTCCTTTCACATCTAACTCATTAAGCCATACTGTCGTCCAATCAATTCCGTCCATTATGCCGGCTAGTCCTAACAGAACAACTTTTCCACCGCTTTTGGAAAACCGAAGTGCATCATTGATACTCTGTTTTTTTCCAACACATTCAAAGACTATATCTGCACCTCCCTGTATGACCTCAGGACCAAAAAGCGGCTTTAATACCCGTCCATTAAGAGATTTTGTTAGATCATCGACATAAGTGTTTTTTCGAAGATAGACGATATCGTTCGCCCCGTAGTTTGCAGCCAACTCATTTTGAAAAGGATGTTTTACCAATGCAACAATTCTGCACGGGATTTCCAGTGCTCGAATAGCCGCAATGACACATATCCCAATCACTCCTCCTCCTATGACTAATACGGTATCGTTTTTACTTGGAGGATTTCTTAAAACACTATGTAAAGCGCAGCTAAAAGGCTCTACCATCACGCCGTTTAAATCATTCACAGCTGCAGGGAGTTTAAAGGCTTGGCTTTTGTGCGCCACTAAATATGAACTCCATCCGCCACCTGTGTCACGACAGGCCCCAATTAACAAACCCGGTGACAAGTCTCCTTCAGTTTTATGCACACACAAACTAAAATTACCTTCAAGGCATGCGGGACAAGGATGGTCTATTCCTCTCGATATACACGACAAAATCGGGTCTATTACAACTCGATCCCCCCGATTTAAATGAGTAACTTGTGATCCTATTTCCGCAATTTCCCCTACGATTTCATGGCCGATTGTGAACGGAAACGAAACAAATGGTGAAGTAGCAGGACTATCATTTAAAAAAATGAGATTAAGATCACTGCCGCAAATACCTCCATATTTCACTTTTACTTTCACCCAATCTTCATTCGGAAGCTCCGGCTCCGATTGTTCGTGAAATCGTAAACAGGAAAGTCGAGAATCCCAATAAACTGAAGGAATAAATCTTCCGATTATTTTGCTGGAAATATAGCGGGGCATTTTATAATCGAATTGCAAAGCTTTCAACACAGATCACCTAGTTTCTTTAACGATTTCAAGTTATAATTTTTCCTGCCCATTACCTTTCTATTCATATTTTTGATAAATGTGGAAAAATTATTTCTAAAAAAAAGAACGTATTTTGAAGTGAAAAAAAAGAAGAATAGTACCGTAGTTATTAATTGGATTTGGAAGTATCTTGTGGGTCGGAGGACTTCACTATGAATAACATAAACAAACAGGCATTGATGGTTTATAACCCATTTTCCGGAAAAAAGGGTACTCATAAAGCCTTTCCGATGCTCATTAAAAAACTTTCAGAAATGGGTTATCGATTAACGATTCATCATGTATCGAGGTTCAAACACGTGGATAATCCTATTAAAAAGGCATGCCAAGACAGATGGGATGCAATTTTTATTGCCGGAGGCGACGGGACTGTAAACCAAACACTTCAATTTATTGCAGAAGAAGAATATAGACCGCCTATAGGAGTATTCCCATTTGGAACGAGTAATGAATTTGCGAAATACTTAGGTATGTCTTGCAATACGGAAGCTCTTTCAATTATTGAAAGAGGTAATATAAAACCTATTGACATTGGTAAATTTGGAAACCGTTATTTTGCAAACATTGCAGCAGCGGGTTGGTTGTCGGATATTACCTATAATACATCTCCATCCCTTAAATCTTATTTTGGTGAATGGGCTTATTACTTTCATTTTCTTAAAACACTTTTTTTAACAAAACCATCAGATACAATTTCATGTGATGTTTCCCCAAATGAAGTAATTTCAGATCTCTCTTTATTTTTACTTATGAATGGAAACTCTGTTGGTCCTTTTGAACATCTTATCAAGACTTCAACCTATAATGATGGTTATTTTCATCTTCTCACCTGTAAAAAAACCAATCGATTCCAACTATTTTTTTTATTACTTGCCAAAAAGCTCAACATTACTGTCAATCCATCAATCATCCATCATACTAAAATAAAATCCGGAAGCTTTAGGATTCCAGAGTCTGTCTCTCTCAATCTTGATGGAGAAAAATCTTATGTGAAAAATCTGAATTTTAAGGTGCTGCCTCAACATCTTCATGTTTTTAGTTCAACATCAAAATAGAAACGACTTTATTTCTTGTATATTCACATGTAAAATAGGCTATAATTTTGTTAAAATTTTTTGAATAGGTGAGACTTTTGTATTGTTTTATTGTAAATAAGGTTTCGGGTAATGGAAGGGCTCTTAAAATTTGGCATCAAATAGAAAAAAAGCTCCAAGAAAAAAACGTTTATTACTGTGCTCGTTTTACAGAGAAACCAAAACATGCCACTTTATTAGTTCAAGAGATTATCAATAAGGAAAAAGTGACTGCAATTGTTGCAGTTGGCGGCGACGGGACGATCCATGAAGTAATTAATGGATTAGTAGGTACGAATATACCGTTAGGAATTATTCCTGCTGGCTCAGGAAATGATTTTTCAAGAGGATTAGGTATCCCATTAAAACATGATAAAGCTCTAGAACGTATATTAAATGGGAAACCAAATATCATCGATATCGGAATTGTAAATTCCACATATTTTTGTACAGTGGCAGGAATAGGATTTGACGGGGAAGTAGCTCATGCGACGAATGATTCCATATATAAAAAATTGCTTAATTTCGTCCGGATGGGTCAAATCTCATACATCATTAGTGCAATAAATGTGTTATTCCATTATAAACCTATAGATATCTCCTTAATGATTGATAAGAAGCTATACAAGATTCCAAAAGTGTGGCTAATTGCCGTAGCCAATTTACCTTTTTATGGCGGAGGACTTGCTATTTGTCCAAAGGCCGAAAGCAATGATGGTTTATTTGATATATGTATTGTTCAAGGAATGTCTAAGTGGGAATTTTTACGCAAATTGCCAGTAGCTTTTAAAGGAAATCATACATCCTCCCCTTTTATTAAGATTATAAAAGGAAAAGAGCTAGAAATTTATTCCCCAACTCCATTGTTGATACATGGGGATGGGGAAATGATCGGCCAAACTCCTGCCCGAATCGAAATTGAACCAAGTGCATTATATGTTATGTAAGAAATGATAAATCAAAAAGATGAAAAACCCTTATTTCATTGTTACAGTTGAAATAAGGGTTTTTATTTTTTTAAATGAAAATTATTTTTTTTTGTTCATTTCTTCGTAAGCCTTTTCATAATCAAATTCAACTAACGCCACGATCATTTGGTTTATTTTTTCAATAATACCCTTTATGAATTCAATCATGATCTGTTTGAAGGAACTCCTTTCTTAATTTTGTACATTAACGTTATATGCAACCGTTAAGGAAACGTAGAGATAACGTTAATTTACTCAAATGGATCTTTTACTATGCAGCATTTTTCTATGACTCCCTTTTTCCTTTTAAAAGAAAAGAATCGGGCATAAGTAAAAATAGCTTCTAAATTCTCATTATACATAAACGAATAGTTCGGTTGTATTTTGCCATACTATGGTTGTGCTAAACTAAATAATTAAAACGTTTATCGTTTATCATTTAAAGAGGATGAGTAACTTTGAATAAAGTCATTCTAATAATAGCGGGATTGATTCTCATTTTATTTTTAGTATTCTCGAACACCCCCTCTAACTCTGGTTTTACAAACGTTCAAAACCAGATTACACAGCCTAAAAGACCTGTTATTCTCTTAATGATTGACTCTTTGATGGATGAACCATTACAGAAAGCGATAAAAGAGGAACGAGCTCCGGCACTCGAATTTCTAATACAGAATGGACAGTATTATCCGAACGTGGTTAGTTCCTATCCCACCATGTCTGTAACGATCGATAGTACATTACTAACCGGAACCTATCCAGACCATCATAAACTCCCTGGGCTTGTCTGGTTCGACGAAAACGAAAAACGGATCATTAATTATGGAAGCGGGAAAGAAGAAATTATAACACTTGGTATAAAACAGGTTCTAAAAGACATTGTTTACAATTTAAATAATCAACATTTAAGTGAGTCAGTTAAGACGATTCATGAAGAGCTGGCTAAGAATAAGAAACATTCTGCTTCTATTAATGGTCTTATTTACCGTGGCGATTATGAGCATGACTTAAACACTCCAAAAACCATAGCATTCTTTAAGCTAATGCCTAAACAAATAAGTACAAATGGACCGATCTTGTTTTCTTTCGGACGGTTATCACAATTTAATCCGAAGAACCAATATAACCACTTCTGGCAAAGTTTTGGATTCAATGATAATTTTACCGCGCAAGAAGTAAAGTATCTGATTCAAAAAAAGAAACTTCCTTCTTTTACAATTGCATATCTTCCAGATCATGACCACACTGTTCACAAGAACGGGCCGATGGATGTAAAGGGAATTGAAAAAGCCGATAAACAGCTTCAAAAAATTTTAAATTCGTATGACTCGTGGGATGAAGCGTTAAAAAAAGGGGTATGGATTGTAATGGGAGACAGTGGACAATCATCGATTGGAAAGGACAAAAACAAATCCATAATTCGATTAAAATCTCTGTTACAGGATTATACCATTGCTAAATTGGGTGAACCAATCAAGAAAAATGATCAAATTGTCCTCGCCGTGAATGAGCGGATGGCTTTTATCTACTCATTGGATAAAAACATTCCGCTTTCTGAGATTGCTTCCAAATTAAAAAAGGATTCAAGGGTGGATTTTATCGCCTGGAAAGAAAACGACCTTATTCATGTGACTGAGGAGGAAACGAAAGAAACACTTAAATTTCGTCCTAAGGGAACGTATATTGATGAGTATAAACAGTCTTGGACGTTACAAGGGAACACTTCCATTTTAGATCTTTCTGTAAATGAAAACAAAATCCAATATGGAGATTATCCTGATGCTCTTGCCCGCCTTTATAGTTCCCTTCATTCACATAAGGGAAGCTATCTCATCGTTGATGCAAAACCCGGGCATGAATTCGTCAGTGAAAAATCTCCCACACATATCGGAGGAGCCGGACACGGTTCGTTACACAAAAAAGACTCTACAACCCCGATGATTGTCGTTGGAACAGATTTAAGACCCAAATTCCTTCGGCAAGTCGATTTAAAAGATTATTTCCTACAGTTAACCAAATAACGAAAATCAGCTTGAACTCATTAGGAGTTCAGGCTGATTTCTTTTCGCAAACCTTCTCCAATGAAAATACATTCATTTTAGTAACAGGTATTGTATGATACATGCTACTAAAAGATAATTGATTTGAACGAAAAAGATTGACTAATGCCAGTCGAATGTAAAGACGGCAATTAACTTAAAGTCTTTCTGGTGTATGTGTCGTTTTATTATCATTTCCTTTTCCATCCATTAATATTGAAGTGAGTTAGGACAAGCAGTAAAGACTATCTTCTTATGTGAATACTTACATTCGAAAGAAATCCATGAAGGATTAAATGTAGTAGAAAATTGGACCTCAGCGAATGACTTTACTTGTTACGGTAAAGGCAGCGAAATCCAAAAGAACCAACCAGAAGAGCAAGAAATAGCTATTCTTTGTCTTCATTTGTTGCAGAATTGCTTACTGTTTATTATGGAAAATCTAATATGTGCTGAAGGACGAGGATTGGATCAAAATGACACCTGAAGATTATCGAGCTCTGACTCCATTGATATACAATCATATTAACCCTTATGAAGAATTTGTCATGTCAAATTCCTCGAAGTTTAAAGGAAATTATTGAAAGTGTCTGCACTACTACATAATGGAAAAAAGCACACTATAAAAAGAGTGGACGTTATTACTCGATTTATCTAAGATTAACTTCGATTTAGTTTAGGTCACATCATCTAGCGAAATATTTTAAGGAATAAGACAGTTAACAATAAATTTTGCACTTGCTAATGGATCTATTTTTTGTTGAAATTCCCTCATTTTATTATGTAAAAACTCCATTTCTCGGGAAGAAAAGAGTAAATTTTCAATCAAAATGTCGATATTATTTGTGTCATCAATTTTAATAGCTAAATGATTATTTACTAAAAAATCACAATTTTTTTCTTCGTGACCCGGGATTGGTTGATATATATACATAGGCAACCCCTTTGATAATGCCTCAAAACAGGTTAATCCACCCGGTTTTGTAATGAGTAAATCAGCCGCATCCATCCACTCGTCAATGAGATCAACAAACCCTAAAATATAAACATGAGGATGATGGAACTTTGTATCCCTTAACAAAGAACTTCTTAGTGTTTCGTTATTTCCAGTGCATATTATGACCTGAATTTTTTCTTTCCATTTCAAAAGAGCATGGGCAAGTTGCTGTATTCCGCCTAATCCTAATCCTCCTCCCATAAGAATAACGGTAGGAATATTATTTAATTTTAATTTTTTTCGCATTTCCTGTTTGTTTTTCTTGACCCAAAAATTCGACCTTATTGGCAAGCCTGTTACCACAATACGACTCCTGGGAATTCCCATATTTATTAATTGATTATATACATCTTCACTTGATACCAAATAGACATCTACCTCTGAATGAACCCATGCCCCATGAACATGAAAATCGGTGATTACCGAGCAAAGAATGAACGGATAACCCATCCTCTTTAGTCTGGATACTGATGAGCTAGTAAATGGATGGGTGCAAATGATAAGATGAGGTTTCTCCTGATCAAGAAGAACTTCAATTTGACGATGAAACAATTGATAAATAATAAATTTCTTCCAATTGGAAAGAGGTTTGTTTTGTTTATAATCATACATTTTTCTCCATAATGAAGGAGAGCGGATGATTATTTTAAGGTAAGAATTAAGCAGCAGCTTTGTAGTAAGAGGATGAAGTGTCTGCCCCACCTCTAAAATTTGTGTATGAATTGAAGGAGCAAGATGAGAAATTCCTTGCATCAACGCTTCTGCGGCTTTCGTATGACCACTACCAATGGCTTCTGATAGTATCAGTACTTTTTTGCTCACGATGACACCCCCTTACTAGTTCATCTAACTAACATTTATGATTTGCAATATTGCTAATGATAATACTGGTTTATGGATTCATTAATTCATTAATCCATATGACTATTGATGGTATGCTGGATACATGGCTAGAAACCAAATATGTTCATATAGAATACGGCGTTTCTTCAAAAACGGCTAGGTCCGGCTTTTTTATACATCCATAGTTGTTTGTACTGATTCGAAGGTGTAAAGCAATAGGCTCGAAAGGTGTTTGATGAAATATCAACTACTTTGATGTTTCGTTGGCTCAATTGGTTTTTATCTGACAGATAAATCATTTCCAATATTTCTCCGGTTTCTGTAGACCTTCTTAATAAACCGTTCATCGATCGGACCTCCTTTACAATCATTATTCAAGAACATGCATTCTACATCCAGCAGATTTACGAACATTTGCTTGTATATTCACTTGAATCCTGTGTATTTTTTTATTTCACAACAGATGATCTTTCTCTTTAAAAAAAGGCCCGTAGGCCTATGGAAACACTGTTTAAATTATTTGCTTAATTAGAATCTGCGTCTTCTTCTTCTCTCTATTTCGAATATTTCAAAGGGGAAAAACCGTCTTCTTCTAAAGGGGAAAAACCGTCTTCTTCTAAAGTCGTCTTCAAATTCAAATCTTCTTCTAAAGTCGTCACGAAAAAACAAGTCTCTTCGATCGAATCCAAAAAATGGCATTTAATTCATCCTCCTTTCATTTCAGAAGTCAATATGACAAAAGGGCAGATTAACTCAACCTGCCCTGTACAATTTAATAGATACCCGTACAAGAACATCCTACAATGATGAGTAAAACAAACAATACAACAACTAACGCAAAAGCACGTCCAATTCCATCACTCATGTTTTAACACCTCCTATTACTTTGAATAATCAGTTTTTACTTCTTCGAACTTCTTAACCAAAGAACATTGTGGAACCAACAATAATTAATAGAATAAACAATACGACGATTAACGCAAAATTACTGCCGATACCACCGTAACCCGCACCGTCGTAACCATAACCACCGTAGCCAGCACCGTAAGATCCCCAACACATAACATTTCACCTCCTATTGTGATGATTAAGGAAGACTTTATCATCAACCTCACTATAAAATATGTTTCAAAAAAGAAATTCGATTGGACATGGGTCAAAAGAATAACAAAATCCACATTTGCTTTAAATAATCGCATTAAATCACTGATTTACGTAAAAAAATCTTGTTTAAAAATCAAAACTCGTTTCTAACTAGATTTTTTTTGAAATAATTAGCAATACAATTAATCGAGTAGGAGGGGGTGACTAACCCCCGACCTCTCACACCACCGTACGTACCGTTCGGTATACGGCGGTTCAATTAAGTATGACGTAGAAAATGATATCTCTCGAATAGACTTCTTAACCCTTGTTGACTCCAGTAGGAGTTATCGAGGGTTTTGTGTAGAATGGGACTGCAGGCAATCCGCCAGTATTTCTTGCGTGTATTGCCCCACTCGATTGCTTTATGACTTGGAACACCTAATGCTCTAAGTTTCCGAATTCTTGTTTTCGGCGTTTTCCACTCTTTCCATAAACACATTCGAAGTCTTCGTCTTATCCATTCATCAAATTCTTTGAACTTGCTTGGTGTATCTGCCAAGGCAAAATATCCACACCATCCCATTAGGTACATGTTCAGTTTCTCAATTCTTTCCTCCATTCGATACGGTTTGGATCTGGATGTGATTTCACGGATCTTGTTCTTGAATCGTTTCACACTTTCTTTCGCCATCCGTATCTTGGGTGTTTTGTTTGGTGTAAAGCTAAAACCGAGAAACTTCCGTTTCCAAGGACGGTCTACCGCCGATTTCTCTTTATTTACCTTGAGCTTTAATTCCTTCTCGATAAAGTTAGTAATGGAGTTCATGACACGAATTCCTGCTTTCTTTGTTTTCACGTAGATATTACAGTCATCCGCGTACCGTACAAATTTATGTCCACGTTTCTCAAGTTCCTTGTCCAACTCGTGAAGCATGATGTTTGATAATAGTGGACTAAGCGGTCCACCTTGTGGCGTTCCCATGTCTGTTTCCATTACCACTCCATTTATCATCACGCCTGATTGAAGATACCGGCGGATTAACTTAAGTAAAATCCGATCTTCGATCGTTTTCGCCAAGATCCCCATCAGTTTGTCGTGGTTCACCTTGTCAAAGAATTTCTCTAAGTCTATATCGACCACCCAGCGATATCCTTCTTTGATATAGCCCTTTGCTTTCCTGACCGCGTCATGTCCTCTGCGGCTTGGGCGAAAGCCGTAGCTATGTTCAGAGAAGGTCGGATCGAAGATTCTCGTTAACACTTGGGCGATCGCTTGTTGAATGAAACGATCAGTCACGGTGGGGATACCTAGAAGTCTTACTCCGCCGTTCGGTTTCGGGATTTCGACTCGACGAACGGGTAAGGGTTTGTAGGTTCCCTCTCTTAACGACTGTCGAATGGAGTCCCAGTTTTCATAGAGGTGTCTCCGTAGGTCTTTTGCGGGCATGCCATCTACTCCGTGACTTCCTTTATTCTGTTCAACTCGTTTTAATGCCGTTAGGAGATTTTCCCGTGACAAAATCAGTTCCATCAACATAGATATCCTCTCCACGTGAACGAATCCCTCTATTTGTGCCATCTTCTGCTCCACCCTCTTGAAGTCCCCCGTGGGATTCACCACTTCCTCCTTCAAGTAAGTCCTGCCGGATTGTCTGCTTCAACACAGAAGATGAACGCGTAGTGTTTCGTTCTCCTTAATTGTTCGGTCCTTCCTCTTTCATCTCGAGCTCGAAAGAGTACTATGACCTCTGCTGACTTCTGACTGCTCAGCTATCTATCGCTAGATAGGTTACCAAGATTACTTGGCGTGCCAGTCAGATCTCCCCGGGTAAGAGTGTAATCTTTCCTTCCATCTATCTGCTTCATTTACTCTGTATCACCTTCGGCAGAAAGGGCTTTGTTTTGTTTTGCAAACTCACCCAGTGATACCTAGCCTTATATGAAGTTCGTATTCCTCAGACCGGAAGTTTGCCGTCCGCTTCCTTCAGATTCCGCGTTACCACGGACACCCTTGCGTTATGCTAACTGCTACTTCTGCCTTCACAGCTCGGGACTTGCACCCTATAGATTACACCCATGCCGGGCGCACAAAATAGAAGCGTATGCATTTCGCATACGCTTCTACCAATAAGGAGGTGAAACTGCTGCATGGGCGGCGGATACATGCAGCTGAGTTTCATAGAGAGACTTCTATCCCTCGTATTATAAGATATGAAAAAAGAATAAAAAGGTATGGACAGGTGTTGATTTAACTATGGAATTTTAAGAAAATGGACGAACCAAGAATTTAAAATGGTAATAAGACAGATCGTTTTCTTATTATTGTCGATCGTAAGGAAATGGAAGAAAATGATAATACGAAACAAAACCACCCTTTCAAGCGGTTAAGGAAATTGGACATTTTTTTATTGAAAGGCAATAAATTAATGCAGTCTGGATCCTTCACAGTCAAGAAAGTAGAGAACATTCCTAGCATTGCCCATGAATGGATCCGGAAGATCAAGAGGGAGACAGGATACAGACCAACTCGTATTGAGAAGGTTTTTCTGAACAGTGAGAAGGATATTACGGAAGAAGTGCGGGCAATAGATGAAGCACCTATCCCAGACATAGATATTTGGTGATACGTTGCTATATATAAACATAATATGGTATATATTAGGGACCCCCTATTTATATTTTTTGGCAAAACCCTTTCCGTATGGAAGGGTTATTTTTTTGCAAAAAAATTAAAAAATTTTCAAAAAAGGGGTTACTAATTCATGAAACATTCGGAACGACTATCAAGAAAGTACAGAAACATTCGCAAAGTAATGTTTGCCACATTTTGAATTACCAATCGCAAAAGAAATACCGAAAGAAGTCCCTCTCAAGTGAGAAGGGCTTTTCTATTTATGATATCGCCAGCAAGCTAACGGAACAGACTACCCCCAAAACAATAAAAAATGAGCTTCATTACAATAAAAGATACAAAATTTTCGTTCTGGGGAGCATCATGAAATTTTAACTTGATGGCTATGTGGCGGTACACCTTCTTATAAAAATTTTTATAAAAGGGCTTAGGATAGACGTCTAATCTTTAGAGGTTATCCTACATAAGATAAAAGCAGTACTTATGGTGATATACCATTGGAAAAAGCTCTGCTTATCATTTGCAGAGCATTTAAATCATGAAAGATTAACTCCAACCTCAGTATCCGTAACCTCCATATCCATATGGGAATCCATATCCCCCATATCCTCCGTATCCATATGGGAATCCATATCCATATCCCCCATATCCTCCGTATCCATATGGCGAAAGTAACGTACCAGCTAATAAACCACCTGTTAATCCACCAAAGAAAGGCCCACCGAATCCAAATCCACCAAACGGTCCGCCAAAACCAAATGGTCTGCCAAAACCAAACGGTCCGCCAAAACCAAATGGTCTGCCAAAACCAAATGGTCCGCCAAAACCAAATGGTCTGCCAAAACCAAATGGTCTGCCAAAACCAAATGGTCTGCCAAAACCAAATGGTCCGCCAAAACCAAATGGTCTGCCAAAACCAAATGGTCTGCCAAAAATTCTTTCATCTGGATTGCCTACTTGATTTTCCTGAGAGTATTCATTGGGTAAAAAATGCATTTCTGAATTCATTAAGAAACCTCCATTTTCATTTTCTTCTTCAATAAAGAATATGCATTTACCCATCTACTTTCTTGGGTGAATATCTTTGGTTGATAAAAAAAGAGGTGAAAGTAATATATGGTGTACCTCAACATCGTCCAAGCTAAGGTGAATTTGTATCCCCATAACCCAAAAAACGCTATTCTTTTTGTAGAAATATACAGGAAGGATGACGTTTTTTATGAATTTTCATTTCAGACGAAATGAATCTCTTTTCCCAGGAACTTCGAAGCTCCTTATCTTCATCTTCTCTTCAAGAATTAGCTAAAGAAGTTGGTTTTGTTCAACGTACAAGTAAATATCAAGCACAAGAATTAATTGCTTTATGTGTATGGCTTAGTCAGCAGGTCACGAGGCACCCCTGATAAAAGATTATACCATTTTACATGAATTGGAATCATTAGTAATGCAATTAAATAGTATCTATTAGATAAATGTGGAATTTTCCTGTCAGTTGAGAAGTTTGGCCAGTCCACCCTTTCTTAAAAACATACCTTAAAGGTAGGAATCACATATTTAGCCATTCTCCAATACTCAATAGGAAGGAGGTAAAGTAGTATGTGCTTTGGTTCTTGCGGTTATGGTTATGCAGCGCCTGCAGCTCCTAACTATGGCGTCAATTTTGCATTAATTGTTATCTTATTCGTCTTATTCATTTTACTCATCATTGTAGTATGTATGTTCTTGTACAGGCATCTATTAAGTTCCTGCAAAGTAAAAATTTGAATCCCCTTTCCTTGATTTGCAAACTGAATAAATAATTAATAAACATCATCTTTAAAGAGCCTATAGGTTCTCTTTCAGCTTATTAATTTTTCGACAAGTTAAAACCCTGCCAAACGGCAAGGAATACTTACAGGATGATAGCTGGAGACGTGAAGGAACTGAGTAATGATCAAACATCAATATTAATAAAGCATAGTTTAGTAATACAACAAATAAATTTTCAGGAGGAAAAAACAGATGTAGACGAACCGTTGGCGGTGCAAATTGGGACAAAGCTAAAAAGAAAGTCGCCCGTATACACGAAAAAATAGCCGATGCAAGAAAGGATTTTTTAGACAAGGTTTCAACCGATATTGTCAAAAACCACGACATTATCGGAATGGAAGATTTGTCTATAGCTAATATGCTAAAGAGTCGTTCTCTTGCCAAAGCAATTAGTGAAGCATCATGGTCGCAATTCAAGACCATGATTGAGTACAAAGCAAAATGGTACGGCAAACAAGTTGTGACCGTTGCAAAAACTTTCCTTCCAGTCAGCTTTGTTCTTTTTGCGGCTATCAAAACAAAGACGTTAAAAATCTTGGATTGCGTGAATGGGACTGTCCTTCTTGCGGAACCCATCATAATCGAGATATTAACGCAAGTATCAATCTTAAAAATGAAGCTATAAGACTTTTAACCGCAGGGACTGCGGGGCTAGCCTACTAAGATAACCGAAGGTTACTTCGGTGTTCGTAGGAATCTCCCGCTTCAAACAACCCGTCAGGGTGTTAAGCGGTGAGTAGTTCAATTTTTAAATCGTTCTACTAACATAGAAACTTAAATACTCTTGTGTTTAAATGTTTCCAATTTTTTTAAACTGACAAACTCCAAGTTAATCTTTATTTCATATAGTGTATTGACTAACAGAAAGAGGTGAGGAAATGCCGCAATATCACTACCCTGGCTACCAATACTATCCATATGGACAATTGCACCAACCATGGTATCATGGATATCCCCATTACGGATATTATCATGGATACCATCATCCCTATCACGGATACCATCATGGACACCATCATCCCCATTACGGACATCATTATGGATACCATCATCAATATTGATTCCGCCAACACAATCATTGCAGTCCAAAATAAAAGGCGGTTCTTAGATAATTTAAAAAGGCCTGACCACAATGCGTCAGGCACTTTTGTTTAATCATAATTAAAAAGGAAATCCATCTCTTACATTCTATTACAAAGGCAATAAAGCAATTGTTTCACGTGAGCGAATATCTTCTATCATTTTTACCCATTCCTGTGGTTTTGCGGAAAGCACAGAATAATAAGTTGTAAGGAAATCTGCAACAAGACTAGCTGGAAGTTCCGTAACGCTTTCGTCCATCGGCATAAAGCAAAGATCCAGCCCCGAAACAGCCTCTCCGTTATTCTCCCATGAAGGATGCACATACGAAAGATCAAGTCGCTTATAGCCAAGGTGTGAAAGCACTTCGCGGCGAACGTATGGATCCATTGGTTTTACGCCGCCAAATTCATAGTTTTCCACTTGGTAAGGGTCATAGATTTCAGCAAACATACCAAATAACTGATTTCCATTTTCTTTTGCAAGGTTTTGCAAATCTTTTAAACGATTTTGGGCAAGAAAGCGGCCAATGCTTAAGCCAGGTTTTCCAATGATCGTAAAATCAGTCATCGCAATGTTCCAGTCTTTGTAGTAGCGGTATTCCGTCGCTCCTACTACCTCATCCTCATGAACCGCTACAAACACACGGATATCCGGGTCTTCTAAAGGTTCTTTCCATAGATCGAACTCTAAAACTTCTTCAGGAGGAAATACCTCTTTCATTAAATTATGAAGTTTTGAAAACAACGGATCTTCAATGCTCGTTATGCGTACATATTCCATTTGCCATCCTCCAATGCAAAATTTTTTATTTAAATGGATTTTTCCATTCCATTAATGCAGCATATCCGCATGATTCTTCGTCTTCCAGATAATTTTCCACAACCCCGATCGGCATTCGGCCACATCGCAGCAAGAAAGTAATAACAGGATCTTTTAATTCTCCCTTGACAACTGCTTGCAAATACTCACTAGCTGACATTTCATCCGCTTTCTTGTGATAGCCGGGCATCCGTCCGCCGCCGAGCAGCCTGTCAAGCCCTTTTTGAATCACGACATGGTACATTGACTGCATCATTATTTTTCCAAGCCCGAGCTTTCTGTATTTAGGCCGGACACTGATATCAACAATGTACAAAGTATTTCCATTTGGATTATGATTGCGGATATAGCCGTTATCGGTAACTTCTTCCCACGTGTGGTTCGGATGTTCAGGGTCAAAATCAGTTATTAGGCCTGTGAGAGACCCTGCTAACTCGCCATTCACTTCGATGCACAATGCCCCCTCAGGGAACAAGGTGACATGATTTTTCAACTGTTCCTTATTCCACCATAACTCTGATGGAAACGGCGGAGGAAAGCATTCTGATTGAATTTGAATAAGGTCATCAAAATCTTCCTCTGTATAGTTGCGAACTACAGCCGGCAAAGGGCGATCTTGATCATAAACATATATTTCACTGCGGTAAATAATGTTACGATCCTTCAACTTCGTTCACCTCCCAATCCGGGTAAAGATCAGTTCTGCGGTCGCGCCAAGTTGTAACAGATCCCCGCTCGCGCACTTTGTACAGAAGATCTAAATCAAGATCAGCTGTAATAATCATATCGTCGTTTATTTCACCTTCTGCCAAAATTCCTTTTGGCGGGAACGGAATATCATTCGGTGTAATAATAGCTGCCTGTCCGAAATTCGCGCGCATAAAATCAACAGTCGGCAAGGAGCCGATTGTTCCAGTTACAACGACATACACTTGATTTTCTATTGCTCTTGCATGGCTAGTGTAGCGCACACGGTGGAAGCCATGGCGGTCATCCGTACAAGATGGGCAAAAGATAATATCCGCTCCTTTTGCCTTTGCCATCCGGACGATTTCCGGAAATTCAATATCATAACAAGTAAGGAGGGCAATTTTTCCCTTCTCTGTGTCAAAGATGCGGAAATCTTCACCAGGCGCCATATTCCATTCATTAACTTCCGTTGGAGTGATATGCAGCTTTGCCTGTTCTTCTATTCTTCCGTCCGGATAAAATAAATGAGCTACATTATAGAGGCGGTCATTTCTGCGAATGACATGGGTGCCGCCAATAATATGCGTGTTTGTTTCTTTAGCGAAGTTTGAAAAAAGAGTTCGGTATTGCTCCGTGAAATCAGGTAATTTGTCAATTGGCAGCCCTCTTCCATCCTTGCTTCCGATCGATAAAAGCTGCGTCGTAAAGAATTCAGGAAAAAGAATAAATTCCGCATCAAATTCCTGAGCGGTTTTTATATAATGTTCGCATTGTCTTGCGAACTCATCAAACGAATTTATTGTATGCAAATGATATTGAACGGCTGAAACCCGAATTTTCAACTCAATCCCCCCTATATGGATTCTAATTATCATATTATTTTCTATATTGTGATTATGAGACATTTTTTTCATTATCACAAGTACTGACTTTTGTGTTATATGGTTACAAAAAAGTAACTACCTTTTTTAACGAACTGTCAAGGCACAAGACTTATCATGGGAAGGAACAATCATAAGCGTATTTCAAATTACAGATATGTTAATAATGGTCGAAGAATACTTGTTTTGAGGTGAAAAGTGTGTCCCGGCGTTTTTATGCAAATTTCTTGCGACTTCCAATTGTATTACGAACCCTTTTCTTGGCATTATCGGCCATCATCTTTTTTGGCGCCCTGATCCATATAATTGAGCCCTCAACATTTCCGTCCATTTTTGACGGAATCTGGTGGGCAATTGTCACGACATCAACAGTCGGATACGGTGACTTTGCCCCCGAAACAATTCCAGGACGAATAGCCGGAATATTTTTAATCCTGACAGGGGCAGGGTTTTTGTCATTTTTCTTTGTGAATTTAGCTACAGCAACTGTTACAAGGCAAAACGCATATTTTGAAGGAAAGGTGGCATTCAAAGGAATGGGGCATTTAATTATCATCGGATGGAACGAGCGTTCAAGAGAAATTATCGATCATTTATCGAACGGCGGACCTAATAAACAAATTATTTTAATTGACGAAACTCTTGAATCAAATCCAATGCCAAGCAAACTTCATTTTGTAAAAGGAAGAGCCAATCTGGATGAAACTTTAATAAAAGCAAACATTTTTAAAGCAGAAAAAGTGTTAATTACGTCTGACCAACATAAAGATGAATTGCATGCCGATATGTTCTCAATTCTTACCCTTTTGACGATTAAAGGATTATGTCCCTCTGTTCATTGTATTGTTGAAGTGTTGACAACTGAACAGATGGCCAATGCAAAGCGTGCCGGAGCTGACGAAATTATTCAATCGAACGTCCTGACTAGTTTTGTGATGGTGAATAGCATAACAGCTAAGAGAAAAATTCCATCAATAATAGAACTGCTGCGCCAGCTTGATGGAGGAAAACTGACTTTATCTGCAGCGGCCGACAATTTAATCGGCAAATCCTTCAAAGAGGCTTCCTCATTATTATTGGCAGAAGGAATTTTGATCGTTGGAATAAAAAGAGGAGAGGAAACTTTTGTAAACCCCTCCCATCCGTTTATTATTTCTAAAGATGATCAATTGCTGGAAATTATTCGTTAATCAAATAATAAAACAGATTCTAATTCATTCACGAGCGACTTTCCAATATTAACATATTTTTCTGGAAAGCCAGCATCCTTATCGACTGGTTCCGAAAATTGGTTAAAAGATGCAAAAGTATTTCCAACAATAGCATGATCATCCAGCCCGCTCTCGTATAAATGAGAAAGCAGATAAGGCCTGCCTACCATCACAGTGCAGCCATGGGAATCAAGCTGACCATCAATCGCTCTAAACGGAATCCTTAAAAATTGATACCCTGCTTCATCATCAATTTTATAATCAAATGAACCATGATCATAATCCCAGTTGCCGCCAATCGAATATCCGAGAGGCTTTAATAACTGTTCAAGCTTGTACAGTTCAAAATGTTTTCCTTCTATCCTTGAAGAGATTTCATACATTGTTTTCCCACCTTTCCTAACATATTCTTTAGTTTTTCCTTTAAAAAATTTTTTAATAAAAAAAGTGCTGACACTAAAAGTCAGCACTCTATTATCGTTATTTCAAGCGTTTTTCAAGCTCCGCTTTTTTCTCTTCAAAGCCAGGTTTTCCGAGCAAGGCAAACATGTTTGCTTTATAAGCTTCAACTCCAGGCTGATCAAATGGATTAACGCCAAGCAAGTATCCGCTCATCGCACATGCCTTTTCAAAGAAGTACACTAAATAACCGAATGTATATTCATCCAACTGCGGAATGGAAACAACAAGGTTAGGCACTCCTCCATCTGTATGCGCAAGCAATGTTCCTTCGAATGCCTTGTTATTAACGAAATCAACGGTTTTGCCGGCAAGGTAATTCAAGCCATCAAGGTCGGTTGCTTCTTCTTCAATCGTTAATTCATGGCGCGGCTTTTCAACTTTTAGGATTGTTTCAAATAAATCGCGCCGGCCTTCCTGGATATATTGGCCTAATGAGTGAAGGTCCGTTGAGAAATTTGCTGAAGCCGGGAAAATGCCTTTTTGGTCTTTCCCTTCGCTTTCGCCAAATAATTGTTTCCACCATTCTGCAAAATATTGAAGGGCAGGTTCGTAGTTAATAAGCATTTCAATTGTTTTGCCTTTATTGTAAAGAATGTTTCTTACTGCAGCATACTGATAAGCAAGGTTTTCTTCAAGCTCTGATTTTCCGAAATCCACTCGTGCCTGGGCTGCCCCTTTCATCATCGCTTCAATATCGGCTCCACTGACTGCAATAGGAAGAAGACCTACAGCAGTCAACACAGAGTAGCGTCCGCCTATGTCGCCAGGAATAACGAAAGACTCATATCCTTCTTCATTGGCAAGAGTTTTTAGAGCTCCTTTTGCTATATCTGTGGTTGCATAAATGCGTTTGCGCGCCTCTTCCACACCATATTTTTCCTGAAGCAATTTACGGAAAATCCGAAATGCAATCGCTGGTTCCGTAGTCGTACCTGATTTGGAGATGACATTGATGGAGAAATCCTTTCCTTCCAGCAGGTCCATGATGTCTTTCATATAAGTGGAACTAATATTATTTCCGACAAACAAAATTTGCGGGGTGCTTCGTTTTTCTTTCGGCAGGGCGTTATAAAAGCTGTGCTGCAGCATTTCAATTGCTGCTCTGGCACCTAAGTACGAACCGCCGATACCGATCACTAATAATACATCTGAATCACTTTTTATTTTTTCCGCCGCTTTTTGAATACGGGCAAACTCTTCTTTATCATAATCAACCGGCAGATCAATCCAACCTAAAAAATCACTCCCTGTTCCGGTTTTTTCATGCAGAGAATGATGAGCTACCTTTACCATATCTCTTAAGTATGTAAGTTCATGTTCACGAAAAAACCCAAGGGCTTTCGAGTAATCAAAGCGAACGTGCGTCATATCTGACCCTCCGATAAATTATTTACAACTTCACTTTATCGAATGCTTTCTTGTTTATCAAGAACATAAAAGAGAATACCCCGGAAAAATAACGGTCTTTAAAAGATTATAAAGATGCGCGATAAATAGCTAGAATATCTTCGCGAGTTAATTTTTTGAAGTTGCCAATTTCACCTTCCAACATTACTTTATCAGCCATTTCTTCAAGTTTGCTGTCATCAATGCCATAATCCGCTAACCGTGCAGGGGCGCCAATGCTGTTCCAGAACTCCCGTAATTTTTCAATACCTTCGAGTCCAACTTCTTCGTCTGTTTTTCCTTCAGGATTCACACCGAAAACACGAAATGCGAGCTGTTTAAAACGCTCTGGTTTTACTTTCAAATTATGTTTCATCCAGTTAGGGAAAAGGATGGCTAAGCCGCCGCCATGAGGGATATCATAAACAGCTGATACAGCATGCTCAATTTTGTGTGTTGCCCAATCCCCGCGGAAACCCATTGAAAGCATTCCGTTTAATGCCATTGTACCGCAATAAAGAATCGTTGACCTGTGTTCATAGCTTTCAAGATTTTCAAGCAATTTCGGTGCAGCTTCCATCACAGTTATCAATAAAGATTCACACATGCGATCTTGAAAAGGAGTATTCTCCTCTGGATGGAAATAGTGTTCAAATACATGCGACATTATGTCCACGATTCCAAATACAGTTTGATCTCTTGGAACCGTATATGTATTTTCAGGCTCAAGTATGGAGAACTTCGGAAATACTGCCGGGCTTGACCAGGCACGTTTTTCGTTTAATTCCCAATTAGTGATAACAGATCCGGAATTCATTTCCGATCCAGTTGCTGCAAGTGTTAAAACTGTGCCGAAAGGAAGAGCTTCTTTCACTTTGGCATTTTTAATTACGAAATCCCATGGATCTCCTTCATATTTCACTCCGGCAGCAATTGCTTTCGTACAGTCAATGACACTTCCGCCGCCAACTGCAAGGATAAATTCGATTCCTTCTTTCTTACATATTTCTACACCTTTCCGGACAGTAGAAATTCGCGGGTTTGGCTCAACTCCTGATAGTTCAAAAATTTCCGCATTGATTTCTTCTAAATAATTAACAACTCTGCCGTAAAGGCCATTTCGCTTTATACTGCCTCCACCGTATACAAGAAGGACTTTTTTTCCATATTGAGGAATTTCAGTTTTTAGCTGCTCCAATTGGTTGCTTCCAAAAATTAATTTTGTAGGATTCCAATATGTAAAATTCTCCATAAATGATCAACCTCCTTAATCTAATTATACGCTCTTTTCTAAAAGAATGTTGCTTTTTGAAAACTCATGAAACATTGTTGCAATTCAATTATATATTCTATAATGAATATTTTCGAAAAAGATGTATCAACCTAAAGACGAATCTATTTCAAAAGGAGGACTCTAATATGAGCGCCATTCAACGAATTGCATTAGTTCTTACGATTATTGGAGCTATTAACTGGGGGTTAATCGGCTTTTTCCAATTTGATTTAATCGCAGCTATGTTTGGTGGACAAGATGCTGCCCTATCAAGAATTATTTACGGTTTAGTAGGAATTGCCGGTCTAATTAATCTCGGTCTCCTGTTTGTTCCTAACGAACGAGAAGATGAAGCTGCAGAAGCAAGACCAACAAGGTAAAAGGGCAAAAGAACCTTACTCAAGAGAGGCAAGGTTCTTTTATTTTACTATAAACCGAAATGCTTTTAACTTAATACTTTTTTGATCCGTTCAATTGCCCAATCCAACTCTTCTTCGCTAATAACAAGCGGCGGCGCAAAACGAATAACCGTGTCATGAGTTTCTTTGCAAAGCAATCCTTCATCTTTTAATTTCTCGCAATATTTGCGGGCGGATTCATGAAGCTCCACTCCAATAAATAAGCCGCGTCCGCGAATTTCTTTAATAACAGGATTTTTAATTTCCTGCAGCTTGCCGATGAAATACTTTCCAAGTTTTAATGAACGATCTGCAAGATTTTCATCCACTAAAACATTAAGCGAGGCTATTGAAACAGCACAAGCCATCGGATTTCCGCCGAATGTTGATCCGTGGGAACCAGGAATAAATACTCCGAGCACCTCTTTGTTGGCAACCACGCAAGAAATTGGAAATACTCCTCCTCCTAAAGCTTTGCCGAGAATATACATATCTGGCTCAACATTTTCCCATTCACAAGCAAACATTTTTCCTGTACGTCCAAGACCGGTTTGAATTTCGTCAGCAATAAATAACACATTGTTCTCTTTGCAAACTTTAAAAGCTTGTTTTAAAAAGCCTTCCGGTGGAATAATGATCCCTGCTTCCCCTTGAATAGGTTCAATTAAAAACGCAGCTGTATTCGGTGTAATCGTTTTTTTCAATGCATCAATGTCACCGTAAGGGATTAATTTAATTCCAGGAAGCATTGGACCAAAGCCGCGTTTGTATTCTTCTTCAGAAGACAATGAGACAGCAGTCATTGTACGCCCATGAAAGTTTCCGGCACATGCGATAATTTCCGCCTGATTATCAGCGACCCCTTTTACATCATAGGCCCAACGGCGCGCAGCTTTAATTGCAGTTTCTACAGCTTCCGCACCTGTATTCATTGGAAGAGCCATTACTTTATTTGTTAATTTACAAACCTTTTCATACCATGGGCCAAGCTGGTCATTATGGAAAGCACGGGATGTAAGTGTTACTTTGTCAGCCTGGTCTTTTAGCGCTTGAATGATTTTTGGATGTCGATGCCCTTGATTCACCGCTGAATAAGCACTAAGCATATCCATATATTTATTGCCTTCAGGATCTTCCACCCAGACACCTTCTGCTTTCGAAATGACGATAGGGAGGGGATGGTAATTATTAGCACCATATTTTTCAGTCTGTTCAATTAAAAGTTCCGTTTTTGTCTTCACTTTCTTTCCTCCAATTCTTGCGAAAATAGCGATTACATTTCCATTTTAACGGAGAAACTTCTGTGATAAAAGACTCCCCCTTTTTTACAAGTTTAATTAAAAAAGAGGACTGGCTCAAACAACCATTCCCTGAAAGACACCTCGATAGATGATTCCTATAGAAAAGACACCGAATAAAAAGCAAAGGGCCAGACTCCTCCGATACAACATATAGACAATATATTGTCATAGTTGGAGGAAATCAGACCCTTATGAATCAGCCTCTAAATGAAAAACCGGAAATTCCTGCTTTCTTACCCTTTTATTAAATCATCGTGCTGGGATTGTTCAATCCACTCTTCAAGCTTTTCTTTTAGTGTATTAAATCCTTGTGAAGTGTCACTCTGAGTATACTGTTGAATCGCTGCTTGGCGCTTGCGCGGTTTTCTTCGTGCTGCAGCTGCCGGGGCAGAAGCCTCATCTGTTGCCCGGATCGATAGTCCGATTTTTCCTGCTTCTTCATCAACTGAAAGCACTTTTACTTTCACTTCGTCTCCGACCTTCAAATGCTCGTTCACATCTTTCACATAGCCGTGTGTGATTTCTGAAATATGGACTAACCCCTGGGTATTTTCATCCAACGCAATAAAAGCACCATATGGTTGAATTCCGGTAACCTTACCAGTCAATATACTTCCTACTTCAATTTTCTCAAACATAAAAACACTCCTAAAATTAGTTGTTTACCCATCCCTCTTATACGCAATAAAATATTATATCACATTTGGCGCCTATTATCAAAAATTGGATAATCATAAAGTTAAATAAAAAGCGAGGCAGGAGCCTCGCTTTTTGGGAAATATTTTTCTTACCCATGAATAAAAAAGAGAAAGAATGGATATCCTTATTATATAAGGCTTTCTAGTATTCCCCCCTTTTTTATGCTGACAACCGAATTCGGTTGTCTTTTTTTATCGATTTTCTTTATCAAAGACTATTTAGAAACCTTTTGATTCGCTTAATGGCCTCTTGAAGATGTTCCATCGAAGACGCATATGAACAGCGCACATGCCCTTCACCGCTTTCACCGAACACATTCCCAGGAACAACGGCTACTTTTTCCTTTATTAATAATTGCTCCGCAAACTGTTCTGAAGTCAACCCAGTACTTTCAATAGATGGAAAGGCATAAAAAGCGCCTCCCGGGATATGGCAATCCAAACCAATTTCATTTAGGGATTGAACAAAATAATTGCGGCGTCTACGGTAACTTTTCTTCATTTCTTCTACATCATTTCTGCCATTTCTTAAGGCTTCTATTGCTGCATATTGCGCCATCGTTGGCGCACACATCATAGTATATTGATGAATTTTCAGCATTGCAGCCGATAATTCTTCCGGAGCGCACACAAATCCAAGCCGCCATCCAGTCATTGCAAAGCCTTTAGAAAAACCTGAAATTAACAGTGTCCTTTTTCTCATTTCTGGAATGGCTGCCATGCTGGTAAATTCTTCATCATACGAAAGTTCAGCATAAATTTCGTCCGAGATAATCAAAAGATCGTATTTTTCCGCAATCCGGCCAATTTCCTCCAGATCGCTTTTCGACAACATTGTACCTGTCGGGTTATTCGGTGAACAAATCATAATTGCCTTCGTTCTATCGCTGATTGCAGCCTCTATTTGGAAAGGCATGATCTTAAAGTCGTTCTCCTTTAAAGATTGAACATGAATTGGGGTTCCGCCGGCAAGGGTAACGAGCGGTGCATAGGAGACGAAGCTCGGTTCGACAACAATTACTTCATCTCCAGGGTCAATAATCGCTCTTAACGAGATGTCTAACGCCTGGCTCCCCCCGACCGTCACAATAATTTCTGTCTTTGGAGAATATTGAACACCAAAATATTTATACATATATTGGCTAATTTCTTCACGAAGCTCTAAGAGCCCCGCGTTAGCTGTATAAGATGTGTAACCTTGTTCAAGCGAAAGAATTGCCGCTTCCCTTACCGACCATGAAGTGACAAAATCCGGTTCTCCTACTCCGAGGGAGATGACACCTTCCATTCCGGCAGCCAGATCAAAAAAACGGCGGATTCCAGAAGGCTTAAGTTGATCAACTGTTTTTGACAAATATGTTTTCGTTTGTTCCATCATGGCGACACCACGATTCTTTTATCATCATCTGTTTGTTCAAAAATCGTTCCATCATGCTTATATTTTTTCAAGATAAAATGTGTGGTTGTAGAAATGACTGAATCCAAAGTTGACAGCTTCTCCGATACAAAACGAGCCACTTCATTCATTGAGCGTCCTTCAATAACAACAGAAAGATCATAGGCTCCTGACATTAAATAAACAGACTTTACCTCTTTAAACCGGTAAATTCGCTCAGCAACTTCGTCGAAGCCAACGCCTCGCTTTGGAGTAACCTTTACATCGATCATGGCAGTTACCCCTTCATGCCCATCAACTTTTGACCAGTCAATGACAGTTGGATAGCTGACAATTACTTTTAATTCTTCCAATTTTGCAACAATCTTATTCGTTTCTTCAGGGTCAAGACCCGCCATTTTTGATAGATCTTCAATCGAAATGCGCGCATTCTTTTCCAAGATCTCGACAACTTCCAGCTCTTTTTCAGTTAATTTCATAGGAAACCCCTCTCAATCTATTCGTTGAAATAATTACATTATAGCAAAAATTCAGTTTTATATTGCAGTACCTTTTATTTATTTTCTATGAGTGGAGTTAAAAATTGAGGGAAAAATAAAGGACAGTTCTATATGAAAAGAAGTTTGCAGGAGTGAAGGTTAGAATGAATAGATCCATTTTTAAAGACAGCAGGAACATTAATGGAATAGATGTTTATTATGAATATTATCGCAATGAGCAACCAAAAGAAACAATCGTATTGCTGCACGGTTTTCTTTCGTCTACTTTCAGTTTTCGCAGACTGATTCCGCTGTTAAACGAAGATTTCAATGTAATCTCTGTGGATCTTCCCCCTTTCGGAAAAAGCGGAAAATCTTACAGTTTTATCTATTCTTATAAAAATATTGCACAAACAGTAATCAGTCTTTTAGAATCACTTGATATTAGCAAGGTAACTGTGATCGGCCATTCCATGGGAGGGCAAATTTCCCTAAAAATTGTCTCGCTCCGTCCAGATTTAGCCCAAAAAGCAATTCTGCTTTGCAGCTCTGCTTATTTGAAGCGTTCAAAACTGCCGCTGATTTTATCAAGCTACATTCCTTATTTTCATTTATATGTAAAACTATGGCTCATCAGGTCAGGGGTAAGGTATAACTTGCAGCAAGTGGTGTATGATCACTCATTAATTGATGAGGAAATGATGTACGGCTACATGAAGCCGTTCTTAGAGGAAGATATCTTCAAAGCATTAACAAGGATGATCAGAGACAGGGAAGGCGACCTTCATTCAACCGCCTTAAAGAAAATTGAAACCCCATGCTTATTAATTTGGGGCGAGCATGATAAAGTGGTTCCTCTTACTGTAGGAAAAAGGCTGACAAACGAATTAAAGAATTCTAAGCTTGTTGTTCTAAAAAATGCAGGGCACCTTTTGCCGGAGGAACGACCGGAAGAAGTGCATCAACATATTAAAGAATTTATTTTTAACTAAATTGATTTTTTATGCTTATACATGTATTTGCGTATAACAGCTGAATTTTTCCGTCGGGGTTGACTCAAAAGGAAAGGGCCAGACCCCTCAAAACTAAGGGAGTCAGGCCCATATGAGACAGCCTCGTTTTTCGTTATGAAGCCTTTGTTTCTTTTTCAATGGACGGTTTTTCTTTAGAAAAGATCCATCCGCAAGCTGCAATCAGGATTAAAATGACATAGAAAGTAATTTTCCATTCAGGTGATTTTGCAAAATTTTCAGGCAACACACTAAGTGCGGGATGGGATAAAGTATAGACAGCCAGCTTAACGCCCACCCATCCGACAATGAGAAACGCAGCAATTTCTAAACCTGGACGCTTTTGCAGCAATTCAACAAAGATATTTGCCGCAAATCTTATAATAACTAAACCGATCATTCCACCTGCAAAGATTACAAGAAACTTTCCTCCGTCCAATCCTCCGATATGTGGAATCGGAGTGTTTGGCAAAGTTACAGCAAGTGCAACTGCAGCTAATATGGAATCTACCGCAAATGCAATGTCTGCTAATTCCACTTTAAAAACAGTCGTCCAAAATCCAGAGGATTTTTTAACCTCTTTCTGATCCTCCTGATTGGTTTTTCCTTTTAAAACTTTACGGAAAATATGATTAATTGCCATAAATAACAGATAAATCGCACCGATTGCCTGAACCTGCCATACATCAACAAGAAACGAGATTGCAAATAGCGATGTGAACCGGAAAACAAACGCGCCGGCAAGCCCATAAAATAACGCTTTTTTCCGTTCCTCTTCTGGCAAATGTTTTACCATAATCGCCAGCACCAATGCATTATCGGCTGCCAAAAGCCCTTCTAAAGCAACAAGCACAACTAAAACCCATCCGTATTCCATTAACAGCGATAAATCCATGTAGAGTATCCTCCTTTGTAACTATTATTTTTTCAAAAATCCCTTCATGCCTTTTCATGATGCAAAAAGGCCTTTACCAAGATCCGGTAAAGGCCTCAAAAATATAAAAAGACCTTTACCGCGCAGTAAAGGTCTTGCTAGCAACGTATCATGTTGCCAATAAAGCCGGAGATATGAATCTCGAAATGACGACTTTATTGTACAGCTACTCCCCTTTAAAAGAAAATATTTGATTATTTTAACTCTATAATGAAGTTTCAAAAATGTCAACCATTATTTTTGCACATGTTGCGTCAAGACTTATTAAGATTCTCTGTGTAATTCGAATTTACTGTTCACCTTGTTTGTCGTCTTGGGCTTTTTTCTGTTCTGTTTGTCCTTTGTCCATAGAAATTTTTCCACACGCAATCCTAGATCCTGAGTCTCCAGCAGGCTGAGTCATCCCATCATCTTTTCCTTCGTGTATGACAATTGAAGTTCCCTCCTTCGTAAACAAGGAAGTTTTTCCATTTTGCAATGTAATCTGCGGAGCCATGATTTCGGCCTTAACCTTTCCGTCATCTTCAACAATCAAATTTGGAAGATCTCCGGCATGAGATCCTTTCGGATGCAGCAAGCCATGCTGTTTATTATCAGGATTAAAATGATTGCCAGCGGATTTAAAATCTGGCGGCTCACATTTGCCTGTTTCATGAATGTGCATTGCATGCTCACCTGGTGGAAGCCCATCAAGATTAACCTTCAATTTAACCCCTGAAGCCTGTTCCGTTATTTTTATTTTTCCAAGCGAATCGCCTACGGTGTTGAACATTTCAACGTCAACACTTTTAGGATTCTCCTCTGCACATCCCACCAAAAGGAACACTAGAATGATCATCCGTCCTATTTTCATGCGAATTTTCCTCCATTAAGGCAATTTGTCTCTATTTTTGCCATATTCATAAATGCTTAAACAAACTCCCACCTGCCATTTGCAGGATAAAAAAAGAACAGCTTATTTAGCTGTTCCATTTTGATCATTCTGTTCTAATATTCGTTTTTCCAGTTCTTTGCTCTTTTCTGCTTCCTTCCTGGAATGGATGACGATGATGCGAAATGTAATAATGCATGCAATAAAAAAGATCATAAAAGAAATTGCAGCCGGTATATACTCTGACTTATCTTCCGGGAAATATAAAAACAGTGATAAAACGTACCATTGAATCATATCGTTTCTTCCTTTCTGCTATATTAGCAGTGGTTCATCAACATATTATAACAATTTTTTTTGACTTCACCAACTGTTAAAGAGCAGACTACATTCATTTTCCCGGCGTGCAACTCAAATTTTCATTATTTTAAAACGGTAATTTTTTCAATAACTACGTCTTCTTTTGGTTTGTCATTAGGCCCCGTTGGAGTGTTAGCGATTTTATCCACAACATCCATACCTTCTATAACCTGTCCAAAAACAGTATGGCGAAAATCAAGCCATGGTGTTCCACCATTTTCATAAGCTTCAATAATTTCCTTTGGATAGCCCGCTTGTTCCATCTGGCTCTTCAGGCCCGGATCGACTGAGCTGTTCTGAACAATAAAAAATTGGCTTCCGTTCGTATTCGGACCTGCATTTGCCATTGATAATGCACCGCGGATATTAAATAACCGATCTGAGAACTCATCTTCAAAAGGATGGCCATAAATACTCTCTCCTCCGGTTCCGTTTCCTTTTGGATCCCCTCCCTGAATCATAAAATCTTTAATGACACGATGAAAGATTAAGCCGTTATAATAGCCGTTTTCGCTGTGGGTAATAAAGTTTTCTACAGTTTTTGGGGCATATTCAGGAAAAAGCTTGATTTTAATTGCCCCCATGGAAGTTTCCATTTCCACTAATCTTTCATTTTCCAAAACTTCTTTTGATAACTGAGGATAAGCCACTTTTCCATTCCCTTCTTTCTTTTCAGTTTTATTGCTGTCTTGTGTTTGGGACCATCTGTTTTATTTTCAAGGGGGTTTTTAATCCCTTTTAGAACTAAGTCCCCACATGCGGCCAATAATAGCACAACAATAAATAAATAATCAACTAATCGCAGCCTCATATTTCATTACATTTGCACTAAAATTTAAAGACAATCTCCTTTCTTTAACAAATTACTGTTTGTTAAACTAAGAAATATGGAAGGAGTGAAAACTGATGAACGAACTAAAAATTGGTGATAAAGTTACCGCCATCTATAAAACGGGCAAATATATCGGTGAAATAACTGATATCCGTCCCCAGCATTTTTTAGTCAGAATTTTGGCGGTCCTAAAACATCCAATGCAAGGGGACTTGCATCAACCGAAAGAAGCAGAAGTTGTTTTTTTTCACGAACGACGCGCCCTCGCATACAGGGAACAAACAAACGTACCAAAGCAAATGGTCAAGCTATATGTCGGTGAAATACCTGATTATACAGATTCATTAAAAGCAGCAGTAGAGAAAATGAAAGAAGAACTGCTTGAGGACGGATCTGCCTGGGCACAGCGAAGCTTAAAAAATATTGAGACATTAGAAAAAGACTATTTTAAATCTTTGTTCCTGGATTGATCTGTATTCTTTTAGGAGCTTTTACAAAATCCGCTCAATTTCCGCTGCAAATATGGCTTCCCGATGCGCTGGAAGCCCCTTTGCTTAATTTTTTTTGATTATTGCTACTGTACACCTCGAGATACAAATAAGTTTTTCCTGTTCATCAACAATTTTGATGTCCCAAACCATTGTTGTTTTGCCTCTATGTAATACCTGTCCATGTGCGGTAACGAACCCATCTGTTTTTGGGCGCACATGATTGGCGTTAATTTCAAGTCCGGCAACTGCCTCTGTTTCCTTATCCACAAGTTCATATGCTCCAATACTGGCAACAGTTTCCGCCAGAGCAACAGAGGCTCCTCCATGAAGTAATCCAAATGGTTGTTTTGTCCGTTCGTCAACGGGCATCGTCGCTGTTACTTTGCCTTTTTCAAGCGTGGTAATCTGAATTCCTAATGCATGAATTAAAGTATTTTTCATCTCCACTTCAATTCCCTCCTAATTTTGGTGAGAGTTATCAGATTCAGTAATATTGCCATCAATCAAAATATCTCTTTAAAAGGACTGCTCGTACATTTTCTGCTTTCTTTTCTTATATATCTTTACAATCACGAAAATAGTAAAAGAAATCCCAACAAAGATTAGAAATTCTTTTCCATAATGCATAATTGCATCGATATGATCCCCAAATAAATATCCCAATGTGAAAACGACTGACAACCACATGAAAGCTCCAATATAAGCAAAAAAAGCAAATGCCTTAAACGACAGCCTGCTGGAGCCATATATAAATGGAACAAAATTCCGAACCCCTGGCAAAAAGTAGCTGAATAAAAGAGAGTAAGAATGATATTTTTCTATTAGATTCAAAGAAACTGAAATGGAATGGGCAAACGTCTTCCACTTTTCTAAAAAACGAAGCAATGGCCTCCCTAAAAAACGACCTAATAAATAAATTGTAGTTAACGCAAACAAAATTCCTGCATATGTAACAGTGAAAGTTAAGAATGGATTAAAAACTTTCATGGAAGCAGCGAAACCGACTGTCATAATAATTACTTCATTAGGGACCGGCATTCCAAATATCCCTAGCCATAGCCAGAAAAAAAGCCCGATATATCTGCCTTCTTCAATGATATTTAAAATAAAATCAAGATCCATGCAGTGTTCCTCCTTTTCGGGAACTGCCTAACTATAAAAAATTGGTTTCTATAATTTCGATGTTCTCTTCCCATTTTCCTTTATAAATTATTGATTCTGATTCCAATATGTTCAAATAAAATTTGAATCATTTCGACTGGAACAAATTTTTCCAAAGGAGGATTGAATGTGGATAAGTTCGGTTGAATATATTGATTAAGGTGCAACGGCAAGAATAAATGAAAAGGGGATGATGATGATGATGTACCCCTACTACAACAAAAACAATTTCTATTCGAATTCTTACTATTATCCATATGTATTTCCATATGTCCAATATCTCTCCAATTATGACCGGCCATATCCTTACCGAATATATCCTCCAGTAAACCCAAATTTGCTGATGGGTTCTGCGAAACAAATGAAGATCATTATGAGAGATGCACTCCGTATAATTGATAAAATTTCAGTCTCTAAACAATTCGCGCACGATTTAATGAATGCTGCCCAAGAATCCAAAACAGAAGTGGTAAAAAGTTTGATTCTTTCAACTGGTGTAATTAGAATGCCGGTCTTGAAATTCAATCCCGACGGCCTTTATATGCGATTCGAAGGCAAATTTGATAATGTTGACTGTTGCCATTTGGTTTTGCAATTAAGATGGATTTAAAATAACTAATAAAATAGTTGCAGTGATGTCTGGGCGATGGAATGGCCATATAAACAGCTCTCTGCGACAGAGAGCTGTTTAGCCATTTATTAATATTAGTATGGATATCCGCCTCCATATCCATAATAAGGCTGGTTGTAAGGATATGGCTGGTAAAAAGGATATGGGGGAAAGTATGGACGGGGATAAAAAAGTGCTCCTGCTGCAAGTCCTCCTGCAAGTCCTCCTAAAAGTCCTCCAAGGAATGGTCCTCCAAAGAAAAATCCTCTATTGCCTGGTCCAAAATACGGAGTTCTGTAATTATAATTCATCCGGGTAACCTCCTTTTCATTCTGCGCTGCCCTACATTACTACATATGCATTTGTACCAATTTTTGAGTGGGCAAATGGACAGAATTTATCCATACTTCCATAAATTGGAGTGTTATATAAATTTGAACAAAGTGTAAACGACAAAATTTCATGAATCAGAACATAATTCAGGGGCTGACTCGTAAAATCAGCCCCTTCGTAATTGTTTTACATTTTCAAAAAAATTTAATGATTCAAGAAGAAAAGAAGCAAGGCTTATCGTGGTTTTATAGTGTTTCAAACCGCTCAACAAACAATGCAAGTGTTCGCGTCATGACACCTGTTGCACCTGTTGGCCCAAGGTCATGCTCCTTATTCGTCGTTGCTGTTCCGGCAATATCTAAGTGCACCCATGGAGTGTCTTCTGCAAATTCGCCGATAAAGGCTCCTCCCATAATTGCATGGCCTTCTCTTCCAGGGGAGTTATTTAAATCTGCAATTTTGCTGCTTCGTACTCTTTCTTTATCTCGCTCAAAGAGTGGAAGGCGCCAGATCGGTTCACCTGCTTCATACGATGCTTCGAGAACTTGTTCAAAAAATGCTTCGTTGTTTGTCAACGCACCTGTTGTTTCTGTACCAAGGGCAATAATGACCCCGCCTGTAAGAGTGGCTACATCCACTAAATAATCTGCACCTTGATGCTTCGCATATGTCACTGCGTCAGCCAAAGCGAGACGTCCTTCAGCATCAGTATTTAACACTTCAATCGTTTTGCCGCTCATCGAGGTAATCACATCGTCTGGTTTTAATGCTGAACCACTTATCATGTTATCGGTCGATGGAATCACTGCCACTACGTTTTTTTCCGGTTTCAACTCTCCGATGATTTCCATTGCGCCTAGAACTGCAGCAGCTCCACCCATATCGGTTTTCATGCCGACAATTCCATCTTTCGGTTTTAGCGAGTATCCGCCAGTATCAAAAGTAATTCCTTTGCCGACAAGTCCAATCACATCTTTCCACTCGTCTTTGCCTTGATATTTCAAAACAATCAATTTCGGAGGTTCAGCGGAACCTTGATTTACGGCTAAAAGCGCTCCCATACCGAGCTTTATCATATCTTCTTTCTCTAATATTTCTACTTCAAAGTTATACTTTGCAGCTAGTTCTTTTGCATAGTTTGCCATATCTGTTGCAGTAAGTTTATTGCCCGGCGTATTTACAAGCGTGCGTGCTGAATTTGTTCCTTTTCCATATGCATATCCTACCATTAGTGAAGCTCTGATTTCATCCTCATCCGCTGCATTTGCATAAACAGTAATAGTTTCAAGATTGACTTCAGGTTCATTAGATTTCTGTTTATACCCTTCAAATTGATAGGTCGAAAGTGCAATTGCTTCACTCACAGCATGGGCGGCATCTTGAAGTTCGACTGTCTCTGCTGTAAATGAATCAAGAAAAATCGCCGTTTCACGCAGCTTCGCATCCTTTATTTTCTTAAAGGTTCGTCCAAATGCTTGTCTAAGAAATTCAAAGCTAAAATTTGTTTCATTTCCTAGCCCGACAAAAATTAATCTTTTTGCCCCAGTTTTTCCAAAAGTATGTATGACTGAAATAGCTTTTTTCTTTGCAGAAATATCCCCGCTTTTTTCCAGTTCTGTTAATTGGCCTTCAAAAAACTTGTCTAAATCTGCCAGTTTTTCACTAAATTTTGTTGGCTTATCAAATAATCCTATTACGAGGCTCTCATGTTTATTTGCAAAATCAAATTCTTTTTCCACTTTAAACATTCATTTCACCCCTAAATCATATGTTTTATTATATCGAAAAAATAAAGATATTTCGAATTTCTAAACATCTTGTAAATATAAATACAGATTCGGAAGTTTTGAAAGAGAACTTATTTTGTTATATGGGACCTTGTCAATTTCTTCTGGTATAATAAGTAGACATTGTTCGATAAAATCATTGACCTCTTCCAAATTTAATCCCCAATAAAACGGGCGATATTTCTGCAAATAATTATGGGCTGCTTTCATCATGAGACGTGCCCCTTTTACATTTCCATATTCATAATGATAGATGGCAACACTCATTTGCAGCAAACCTTTTAGAAATAAATTACCCTTATCAGTCATCCACATCTCTTCTATGAGATCGTGGCATGTATAGTAGTCACCTTCATTGAAACTGACAAAAAATTCGTAATACTGGATGGGGTAATTGTTCATTATAAATCCCCCTTCCAAAAGGTATATTAACAAAAAAGATCGAATGTAATATGATCAATCATATCAAACTTTATTATAATGTTTCATGTTTTATGTTTACCAATCAGGTTAAAAGATGAAAAAACAAAAGGTGGTTACTTTTAATGGGATTATTATCCAATTTTCCTTTATTCGCCTCAATCGCAGCGATTTTTTTCGCACAATTTCTTAAAGTGCCCATCCAGTTTATTGCAACAAGGAGACTTGACTGGTCGCTCTTGACAAGCACAGGCGGTATGCCAAGCTCCCATTCGGCAGCTGTCACTGCTTTATCAACAGGGGTTGCGCTTGAAACTGGCCTCAATTCCGTCTTTTTTGCTATTTCAACCGTTTTTGCAATTATAACAATGTTTGACGCTACCGGGGTCCGCAGACAGGCAGGCGAACAAGCAATCGTCTTAAATAAACTTGTAGACGATTTTAACAAGTTAGTCGAAGATGCAAAAATCTGGAAACAGAAACCAGAAGAAACGAAACGAAAAAAATTAAAAGAACTGTTAGGCCATAAACCGATCGAAGTTTTTTTTGGCGGGTTGACAGGCATCGTTTTAACACTGCTTTTGCACTTTATTATTTCGAAATAGGTGATACAAATGAGAATTATTTCCTTATGCCCAAGCAACACTGAAGTTCTTGGATACTTAGGTCTGGCTGATCAGCTAATAGGAGTTGATGATTTCTCGGATTGGCCTAAATCGGTTCATCATTTGCCGAGACTTGGCCCTGACTTATCCATTGATATAGATATGGTGGAAAAGTTAAACCCTGACCTTGTTATCGCTTCATTAAGTGTACCCGGAATGGAAAAGAACGTGGAAGAGCTAAATAAACGGAAAATACCTCATATTATATTAAATCCACAGAGTCTTTCTGACATTCAAAATGATCTTGTATTAACGGGAAAAGCTTTAAATGAACCAGAGAGAGGACTAGAAGCGGCAAAAAAATTCCAAACAAGCATTGAAGACCTAAAAAGAAAAGCAGGAACCATTCAGGAAAAACGACCCTCTCTTTACTGGGAATGGTGGCCGAAACCTGTTTTCACACCCGGTAAGTTGAACTGGCTGACAGAAATAAGCGAATTAGCAGGCGCAACAAATTTATTTAAAGATATCGAATTAGCCAGCGTACAAACAGATTGGCAAGATGTTTATGAACGAAACCCGGATTATATATGCCTTGCCTGGGTAGGTGTCCGGACGGAAAAAGTGAAACCAGAAATCTTGTTAAAACGCCCGGGATGGAGGGATTTAAAAGCGATAAAGAAAGGCAATGTCTTCGTTTTAGAAGAACAACTATTTTGCAGACCCTCTCCCCGGCTTTTGGAAGGAGCCAAAAAACTGCTATCTCTTCTAACTGATAAACTAACTGAATAGCAAAAAGGCTGATTCATACGCAAAGGGTCAGACCCCTCCAATACAAATAATTTAATATTGTTGGAGGGATCTAGACCCTTATGAGTCAGCCCATTTCTTATTTATGTAAATCCATTTAAGAATATCATTCTACTTTCTTTCCGTTTTGGTGTATTGATGGCGAAAAACTTGCATTGATTCGTTTTCATTCAGTTTTATTAAATCCTGCTCAGTCAGCGTTCCATCTCCAAGCTTTACGATATAAACATCAAGAGTTTGCTTACCCCATTGGTTATAAACATCATCCACGGTTTCATAATAAAGATCGACTTTGTTCCCTTTAATTGCCCCGCCTTTATCTGCTACTACTCCAAAGCCATATCCCGGGACAAAAAGAATTGTTCCAATTGGGAATACATTTAAGTCTGCCGCTACTGTAGAGAATAAATCCCGTTTTACCTTTACACCTGAATAGGTAATCCCATATCCAGGGTGATTAGGATTTTTCCCAGTAGATTCATACCCGGCTGTATATCCTGTAGCAACAACGGTTTTCTTTGGATATTGCGACCAGTCAATCTCTTTTTCCAGCGATGGCCGATTTCCCGCCGCCGCTTTACTGGATGAGATTTTCAGTTTATGTTGGGCAATCCTATTCATAAATTTTAAGGCGTGTCCAACCGATTTTATTTCATGATCATGAAAAGTACTTTCAGCTTCCTTATGCTGTCCATTGCCAGAGAACATTAATGAAACAATCGATTTTGCTTTCACACCGGAAAATGATTGAAATGTCGTTAATAGCGCTGCTGAAAATAGTACGGACATCATGAAACGTCTCATCCATTTTTTTGTGATATTCATAAAAATTTTTTCACTCCTCCCAAGACTATTTATCTCCAATAATTTCGATAAATATTCATCTTAGGAGGAACTTATCTAGAAGACTTATCCATCATGGTGGATAATATACCATGGAGGTTTTAGTCAAAAAAGCAGGAAAATGTAAAAAAGCTTTCACATAGACGGTGAAAACTTTTCTAGAACATTCGATATCCTTTTTTCCTAAGCAGTTTGATCGTAATACCTGCAACAATAGCACCTGCAAAGCCGCTGCTTAAAATTAATACATCAGCGATCGCAAGATGAGAAAATCGTCTTCCTAATTCAGCGAATGCTTTCTTGAAGTTTGTAAAATACTCAATAAACCTGACATCATCAATAATAAAGATCGCAACAATTGGATAAATAATCGCCATAATCCATGACATTCTCAGCAGCATATTTAACAAAAAACCAATTCCAAAAAATAAGACAAAAAATAAAAGCATTGATATGATTAATGTTACAATTGTCATTTCCATCGGTTATTCCTCCCTCAAGCCGTCAACTTTTAGTGTACTAAACTGGACTTTAGGGAGTCAATTTTATTCTTTATTATTCTTAAATTTTAAGAAAATTACAAAAATAATTTATAAGATGTATAGCCAAATTGATCTCCTGGATGAACCCCATCGATTAATGGTTTTGCGGAATTTTCTGATAAATCCAAAAGATATTGAAGAAGAACAGAGGTTTCATTGGTTTGACTAAGCAGTTTCTCTGGATTTATAAACTTTGCATCGAGCAGTTCATCCTCCTGTATTTTAATCGTTTGTTCTTCTTTCAGCTCAAGTAAAAAAAGAATCATATTATCACTTATTTCTCCTCTAATTACTCCTGTACGCAAGCCTATCATCCCGATTAATTCGCACTTTATCCCTGTTTCCTCGAATACTTCACGGATGGCTGCTTCATCGGCCGTTTCATTCGCATCTACAAAACCTGCAGGCAAGGACCATTTCCCTTTAAGTCCACCGTACTTTTTCTTAACTACAAGCCATTCCCCTGCTTTGTTCTTTACCAAACCTGATACTCCAAGCCAAACATTACCCCTTTTATTTTCTCCCATGTAGACACCTCTTTTTGTGCTTTTCACATATATTTTAACAAAAAAAGAGCAGACCTAAGTCTGCTATAACCGAATTAATTAAAATACTTTAAATTTTCCTTTTTTCAACACGAGTGAGGCACCGCCAATTTTGTAAAGCGCGCGATTATCTACCATTTTCTTCATAAATGAAGCTCTGGTTCCAACCATTTTCTTTCCAAATACAATACCAGTTGCATCATCATCGCCTAAAGAACATACCGTACCTTTAATATCAGGTTTAAATGCCTCAAGCTCTTTATTGCGAATCAGGGAAACAAGATTTCTTGCACAAACTTCACCTTGCTGCATCGCAATTTGAGCAGTCGGAGGGTATGGGCGATTAATTTCTTCATTAATGATTAAAGAGCAATCACCGATAATAAACACATTGTCATGGCCAGGCGCTCTTAAGTCAGGCTGCACTTTAACACGGGCGCGCATCGCTTCGAATCCTGATTTTTCAATAATAGCGTTTCCTCTAACACCAGCTGCCCAGACAACAGTACCGGCTTTAATTTCCTCTAGTTCATCTTCACCTTTTGCAACAAGAATTCCTTCAGGAGTACATTCTTTGATAGGGGTGCCAATTCGGAATTCGACGCCTTTGCTTTCTAATCTTGACATAGCGTACTTAACCAGCTCAGGATCAAAGCCAGGAAGAGCCGATGGAGCTGCTTCAACACAGATTATTTTTACTTTATTAATGTCAACATCGTACTCACGGCAAAGTTCAGGAACACGGTTTACTAATTCGCCTAAAAACTCAATTCCTGTAAAACCTGCTCCGCCTACAACAATTGTTAAACGTTCATCTTTCTTTTCCGCTTCAGTGTTGTAAGTTGCAAACTGATATTCAATATGCTCGCGGATTCGTCTTGCAGCATTCACATTGGAAATCGCAAATGCATATTCTTTCATCCCTTTAATGCCGAAAGTTTCAGATTCACCGCCAACAGCAACGACTAAATAGTCATAATCAAGTTCACGGTCCTCAAGAAGCACTTTATTTTCAGCAGTCTTTATTTCCACAGCAGTGCCTTTGATAAAATCAACTTTATTACGGTCGATTACATCCTTAATATCGTAGCGAACACGGTCATGATGCAAAGTACCTGCAGATGCTTCGTGCAGCCATGTAGTTTCATAGTGGTAATCATTTTTGTTGACTAGGATTATGTCCGCTTCATTGGCCCCGACAAGTTTTTGAAGTCGAGTTGTTGTCATTAATCCACCATATCCGGCACCTAAAATTACGATTCTTGGCTTTCTCAAAGTGTATCACTTCCCCTTTTTCTAAAATTTTCGAGCACTTTTTCTTACCTTCCGCCAATTTCTAAATTATAATTATAACAGAAATAAAGAAAAAGTTTGTGATGTACTTCACGAAATAATTCAAAAAAACGTTACAAAATTGTCAAAAAATATTAACATAATTCCATAACTACATGATATTAGTTTTATCGACGATTTTCAAGCAATTTTTATATTTTTTTAAAATTAAGAATATTAAAAAAATAGGTTAATATTATAGTTTTTTACAATTTTTTACTTTCATTTCCTGAATTATCAATTGAGGATTTATTTCATTTGTGATATAAATATATAATGAACGTTTTAATTTTGATGGGGGGATATGGAGTGCAAGAAGATCAAAAAGTTTATGACATTACAATTATTGGCGGCGGCCCCACAGGTTTATTTACTGCATTTTATGGAGGTATGAGACAGGCTTCCGTAAAAATTATTGAAAGCTTGCCGCAGCTGGGCGGTCAATTATCTGCCCTGTATCCTGAAAAATACATATACGATGTTGCCGGTTTTCCAAAAATCCGTGCCCAAGAACTCATAAATAACTTAAAAGAGCAAATGGCAAAATTCGAACCAACGGTTGTTCTTGAACAATCGGTAGAGAAGCTGGAAAAGCAGCCTGACGGAATTTTTAAATTGACAACCAACAAGGAAATCCATTATTCCAAGACAATAATCATTACCGCAGGAAACGGAGCATTCCAGCCTCGCCGTCTGGAACTTGAAAACGCTTCGCAATATGAAGGGAAAAATCTTCATTACTTCATTGAAGATTTAAATCAATTTGCCGGTAAAAAGGTAGTTGTATTTGGTGGAGGAGACTCTGCCGTTGACTGGGCATTAATGTTAGAACCGATAGCAGAAAAAGTTACAATTGTACACCGCCGCGATAAATTCCGTGCACATGAGCACAGTGTTGAGAACCTGAAAAATTCTAAAGTTGAAATAAAGACTCCGTATGTCCCTGCAGAGTTAATTGGCGATGGAGAAAAAATTAAGCAAGTTGTTATCCAAATAGCAAATGGAGAAGAAAAAGAAGTCATTGATGTTGATGCGGTAATCGTTAATTTTGGTTTCGTATCATCCCTTGGCCCAATCAAGGAATGGGGATTAGCAATCGAGAAAAATTCGATTGTTGTTAACTCCAAGATGGAAACAAGTATCCCCGGTATTTATGCAGCAGGGGACATTTGCACTTATGATGGAAAAGTTAAGCTAATTGCTTGCGGATTTGGAGAAGCTCCAACTGCTGTTAATAACGCAAAAGCCTATATCGACCCGAAAGCAAGAGTACAGCCAATGCACAGTACATCGATGTTTAATCAGTAAAGCGCAAGCGCTTCAATTAAAACTAATCTCTGAAAGCAGGCAAAAATCCCCGTGATTTTAATATCCTCGGGGATTTTTTTGGCATATCGATTAGCACTCTTCCGGCGTACCGGCAACTGTTGATGTGCGGAATGATGAACCGCAGCCGCAGGTAGCGATCGCATTGGGATTGTCGATTGTAAAACCGCCGCCCATTAACGACTGTTTGTAATCAATTTTTGTTCCATTTAATATCGCGGCGCTTTTTTTATCCACTAGAATTTTAATGCCGTGCTGTTGAAATTGGATATCCTCATTTTCCGGCTCGTGCTCAAAACCCATTCCATATGAGAGACCGCTGCAGCCTCCGCCCTTAACCGCAACCCTTAAAAAAGAGCCTTCTTCTTCATTT